>NZ_JBFABB010000141.1:0-15725 GCF_040640035.1 Micromonospora sp. NPDC023633
GGCCGGCCGCGGTGGCGGCCGCGCGGGTGCCGCCGGCGCGGGCGCCAAGGGCGTCGGTGCGGGCGCACGGGGCGTCGGTGGCATGGCCGGCATGGGTACCGGCGCCGGCTACGGCGAGGAGGAGCTTCCTCGCAACACCTGGCTGGAGGAGGACGAGGACGTGTGGGGTGCGGACGGCGGCGGTACGCCCGGCATCCTGCGCTGACAGCGTCGGCTGAGCGCCGTCCACCGCACCGGTGGGCGGCGCTCAGCGCTGTCCGGCTGGACGTGCGGCACCCGAGCCGCGGGACTTGCTCGTCCCGTTGCCGCGGTGGTGCCGGAACAAGGGGCGTCAGCCCGTCGTCGCGTCCGCTCCGGACGGGCGGCGGCCCGGGCGCCAGCCCCGGCGTCGCCCGCGGATCAGGATCGGCTTGACGGAGAGCAGCAGCCCGGCGACGAGCGCGCCGACGGCGGCGACCCAGACCGCGACGGTGCCCTGCCAGGCGAGCGGGTCCGCGGTGGAGGGCGGTGCCGGCATCGCGCCGGCCGGCGGGTCGGTACGGGTGCCGAGCAGGCCCGCCACCGCCCGGTACGGATTCACCACCCCGTGGCCGACCTCGGCGTTCTTCCCCTCGGGCGGGCTGTCGGCCGTGCGGATCAGCCGGTCGGCGACCTGCTCCGGGTCGAGGTCCGGGTGGGCGGCCCGGACCAGCGCGGCCACCCCGGAGACGTACGCGGCGGCGAAGCTGGTGCCGCCCTGCGGCTCGGCCAGGTAGCCCTCGCCCCCGGGAGCCGGGCCGAGGATGTTCAGCCCGGGCGCCGCGAGGTCGACGTAGTCCCCGCTCACCGAGCTGCCCACGTGGCCGCCCTCCTCGTCCACCCCGGCGACCGCGATCACCCCGGGATAGGCGGCCGGGAACGCGGGCCGGTCCTGCTGGTTCTCCTGGCGGTTGCCGGCGGCGGCCACCACGACCACCCCCTCGTCGAGGGCGTAGCGGACCGCGTCGGCCAGTTCCTGCCGGTCCAGGGTCACCAGCGACAGGTTGATCACGTCGGCGCCGTTGCGCACCGACCACTCGATCGCCTCGGCGATCTGCCCCGGCAGCCCCTCGTCGGCGGTGGTCTTCGTGTCGGGCAGGACGCGTACCGGAAGGATCCTGGCCTGCGGCGCGATGCCGCTGAACGACGCGCCGGTGCCCTCCTTCCCGGCGATGATGCCGGCGATGATGGTGCCGTGCCCGGCCAGGTCGCAGCGGCCCTCCTGCTGTGGCAGGCCGTTGAAGTCCCGGCCCACCCTCACCTGGCCCTTGAGGGCGGGATGGCTGGCGGAGACGCCGGAGTCGATGACCGCCACCGTGACGCCGGCACCACGGGAGATCCGCCAGGCCGACGAGGGTTCGAGTCTCTTCAGCGGCCACGGCGTCTCGGCGGGGGCGGCGACGCCGGGGGGCCCGCAGCGGGGGACCGCCGCCGAGGCGGGCGACGGAGCGACGACGGCGGTGCCGAGCAGGACCGCGGCCGCTCCACAGAGGACCGCGCGGGCACCGCGCCCGGGTCGGCGGGACGGCTCGGTCCCGCCCGGTCGGAAACTCTCGCGCACGCGGTGAGATTACCGCCGCGCCCCGGAGGCGCGCGCCGCCGCCTCCGGGGCGGGCGGCGGTGCGACCGGCTGAGGGTGGCCTGGTGGTCGGAACTCCCGGCGGTCGGCGGCGCGGGCCGGGAGCCGGCGGGGGCGGCCGACGCGGGTGCGGGCGCCCGGCGACGCTCCGGAGGGCCCGACGCCGGGTGGGGAGCGATGGTGCCGGTGAGATCGCGGGCTGCGGCAGCGGGCCGGGTGGGACCGGCCGTCAGGGGTGCTCGGTGGCCTCGGCCGGTTCCTGCTCGTCGGTGAAGAGGGCGAGCAGGTCGCCGACCTGCCGGTCCGCTTCGGCGGGGTGCCGGAACCGGCCGGCGGGGTTGAGCGTGTACTCGTTGCGTCGGCCCACCCGGGTGCGGTACAGGTAGCCGCCGGCCTCCAGGTCGGCGACGATCGCCTGGGCGGCCCGCTCGGTGACGCCCACCTCGTCGGCGACGTCGCGGAGCCGGGCGGTGGGGTTGCGGGCGATGGCGAGCAGCACGTGCCCGTGGTTGGTGAGGAACGTCCAGTTGCGGGTGCTCCCGTTCTCCCCTGTCGTCGCCATGTCCGTCATCGTATGGCCCTTGCTTCGTGTCTGCCCCGTGCCCTCGCGGCGGGCGGGCGCGCGCAGAGCCGAGCGCCGCCGCACCTCGGCCCGCCGAACGTATGAAACGCATATCACGCATCCCTTGACGTATCTTGCGTTGCGTGTGACGGTGGTGGCAGCCCGCGTCCAGCGTCGGCCCGGGTGACCAGGCCGTTCACGTGAGGTAGCGAGGTGGGGGATGAGTCGTCCCGGATCGCCAGGCACTCAACCGGGCCCGGAGCGGACGCTCCCGGTGTCGACCGCGGGCGATGCCCCGGCCGACGTCGGCACCCCGTTCGTCGCCCGCGCCAGTCCCGAGCAGGCGCTCGCCGAGCTGCACGCCGGCAACCGGCGGTTCGTGACCGGCGCCCCGCGCCACCCCAACCAGGACGCCGGGCACCGCGCCGCGGTCGCCGACGGGCAGCACCCCTTCGCGGTGATCGTCGGCTGTTCCGACTCCCGGCTCGCGGCCGAGATCATCTTCGACCGGGGCCTGGGTGACCTCTTCGTGGTCCGCACCGCTGGGCACACCATCGGCCCCGAGGTGCTGGGCAGCGTGGAGTACGCCGTCACGGTCCTGGGCACGCCGCTGGTGGTGGTGCTCGGGCACGACTCCTGCGGGGCCGTCCAGGCGGCGCGTACGGCGGACGCCACCGGCACCCCACCGGTCGGGCACCTGTGCGCCGTGGTCGACGCGGTGGTGCCCAGCCTGCGCCGGGCCGCCGCCGAGGGCGTGGACGACATCGACCGGATCGTCGACATCCACATCGCGCACACCGTCGAGGCGATGCTGGGCCGCTCCGCCGTGCTCGCCGCCGAGGTGGCCGCCGGTCGCTGCGGGGTGGTCGGCATGTCGTACCGGCTGACCGCCGGCGAGGTGCGGACGGTGGCCGCGGTGCCCGCCCGCGTGGTCGACGCGCCGGAGCCGGCGGCCAGCGCCGCGCTCGCCTGACTCCCCCCGCCGGCCTGCCCCGGCCCTGCCCCGCGGCGCCCTGCTGCGCCGTGTCCCGCTGCGCCGTGCCTCGTCGTGTCCCGCCGCGCCGCCGCCGCGCCGTGTCCCGCCGCCCCGCCGCGCCGTGTCGTGTCCCGGCGCGAGGACCCGTCTCCCGCCCGTTCCGGTCTGCGGCCTGCCCCGAGCCGTTCCGCGGCGGCGGTCCCATGCGACGACACGGGGTCGTCCATGCGACGACACAGGGCCGCCCCGCGTCCGGCGGGGCGGCCCTGTGTGTGGGTCTCGGCTAGAGCAGTGAGACGTGCACGTGGTCGGTGTGGTTCGACGGGCCGCTGTAGGACTTCCAGCCGGTCGCCGGGAACCAGATCTGCCGGTTCCAGATCACGTAGTAGATGCCGAGCCGGTCGGCGTTGCGGACCAGGAACGCGGTCAGGTTGTTGCCGTACATGTAGGTGTCGTCGTTGTGCCAGGGGGAGAAGCCGCTGCGTTGCAGTGACCAGTCGCAGGCCCGGCCCTTCGGATGCTCGTACGGCCCGCCGGAGCGGTAGCAGCCGACGAACCGGTTGAAGCCGGCCCGCTTGACCTCCTTGTACATGTGCAGGGTGCGCGCGGTGATGCGGCCGGAGGTGGTCGGGTCGTCCTCGGTGGCTGACAGCGGCTTCCAGTCGCCGTCGGCCGTGCGACCCGGCGCCATCCGGGCCACCGGCGAGGTGGCGACCACCTTGCCGCTGGTCAATTCCCTGCCGCCGACCAGCGCGAGCGCCTTCTCCGCCTCGCGCTTGTTGCGGTTCAATTCGTTCTTCAGCTTCTGCTGCTCGCGGACCTCGGCGTCGACCGCCAGCTTGGCCTGCTCGGCGCGGTCCTTGATCGCGTTCACCTCGGCCAGCTTTTTGGAGTTGACCAGGTTGATCTCGTCGAGGGCGGCGGCGCGGCGGACGAACGAGTCGGGGCTGGCGGTGTCCAGCAGCATCGACACCGCGCCGATCCGCCCGGTTCGGTAGGACTGGGCGGCGATCTGGCTCACCTGCGGGGCCAGCGCGTCCAGTTCGGCCTGCGCCCGGTCGACCTCCAGGGCCAGTTCGAGCTGGCGCTCTTCCGACTTCTTCAGCTTCGCCTGGGCCTGCACGTAGGACCGGGTGCGGGCCTCGATCAGGTCGTCGAGCAGCTTGGGCTCGTCGTCCCCGTGCCCGGAGGGCTTGGGCGGGGTGGGCGCGGCCGCCGCCGGGAGGGGCCCGGCGAAGACCGCCAGGGCGGCGAACACGGCCACCACGGGCGTCAACCAGCGGCGTAGGGGTGCCGTCACAGTTTTCCCTTCCGTCGACCGCCGACCGGGTTAGCTGACGGGTTCGGGGCGGAAGTGGCCCCTACCGCTGTCGCGGATTCACCCCACGTACCTGGGTCCCCGGCTCGCCTGGCGGCGATTGGGCGGCGGCACCGCAGGCGCCGCTGCGCGCCTTCGGCGGTGACCGGCAGCGAGGTTACCCGAGAGCACTCCCGGGGATCTACGTCCCTAAGCCGACTAAATGCGTTATTTCGTAATGGCGGAGGGTGAGCAGTGACGCGTTTATCAGGTCGGACGTCCTGATCGGTCACGCTGAGGAGTGTCACCATGCGGTGTCCGTGCTCCTGTCCCGGCCGGGCCATCCGCCGGGAGCGGCGGACGGCGCGTCCGTGGCGCGCGGCCCGCTGAGCGCCTCCAGCGCCTCGGACCGGTCGGCCGCCGGCCGGGGCGTGGGCGCGGGCGCGGACGCCGCGCGGTCGGTGGCGTCCCCGCCGCGCCGGCCCGCCGCGGTCACCACGGCCGCCAGCCCGGTGGTCAGCGGCACGGCGGCGATCAGGCCCAGGGTGGCGACCGCGCTGCGGACGATCTCCTGCGCCAGGAACTCGCTGGTGAGGATCTGGGTCACCGCCCGCGAGTCGGCGGTCAGCAGGAGCAGCACCGGCAGCGAGGCGCCGGCGTACGCCAGCACGATGGTGTTCACCGTCGAGGCGATGTGCGCCCGGCCGACCCGGGTCGCCGCCCGGTAGAGCTGCATCCGGGACAGCCCGGGATTGGCGTGCGCCAACTCGGTGACCGTGGCGGCCTGGGTGACCGTGACGTCGTCGAGCACGCCGAGGGAACCGATGATGATCCCGGCCAGCAGTAGGCCGTGCAGGTCGACGTCGGCCTGGTACATCGACAACGTGGTGGCGTCCTCGCTGCCGAACCCGGTCAGGTGGGTCGCGGCGGTGGCGATCGTGCCGAGGACGCCGGTCAGCACCAGGCTGCCCAGCGTGCCGAGCACGGCGACCGAGGTCTGCGCGGTCACCCCGTGGGTCAGGTAGAGCACCACGAACATGATCAGAGCGGCGCCGACGACCGCGACCAGGAGTGGTGGGCTCCCGGCGCTGATGCCGGGCAGCACGAAGGTCAGCAGGATGGCGAAGCTCGCCGCCAGGCCCGCCAGCGCGGCCAGCCCGCGCCACCGCCCGAAGGCCACGATCGCCGCCGCGAAGAGCGCGACCAGCCAGAGCAGCGGCTTGCCGCGTTGGTGCTCCGCGACGGTGTAGGTGCTGGCCGTGGGATCGGCGGGGTCGGTGAGCTCGACCAGGATGATCTCGTCGCCCACGGCGACGGTCGGCGCGCCGGGGCCGGCCGGCACCGGCGTCTCCACCTGCTGGCCGGCGTCGGGGCCGTCCTCCACCCGTACGGTGACCGTGCCGCAGGGGCCCTGCGCCGCGTCCGGGCTCCCCTCTGGCGTCTCGGGGGCGGGCGGGCACGGCTCCGTCACCACCCGCGTCACCGTGCCGTGGTGGCGGGGCGGCTCGGTGCCGGCCGCGGGATCGCGCGAGTCCCATGGCCAGAGCACCAGCGCCGCGATGACCGTGGCGACGAAGAGGGGCACCACCGTCGCGACGAGGATTCGCCGCACCCCCGGCGGGGCGGACGGAGCGGGACTGGTGTGGTCGGCGCCCATCGAGTGTCTCCCAACGAATCCGGGCGGGGTAAGTGCCGGCGGGCCGGTCGGTATCAGCGTCGCCGCGTGGCGGGGACGGGGGCCGCCTCCGCCTGGCGGTGCGGTCACGTGCCGCGGTCGTCGGCCCCGGCCCGGTCGTGAATGGTCGCCGCCGCCCGGTGGGGGGCGCGGGACGGGCGGTGCGGAATCCGGAGGGCCATCGGCCGAATGGTAGCCATCCCGGGATGCGGGCGCAGGTGGTGCGGGGTGGTGTCGGGACGCGGACCGCCGACGGGCCACCTTCGGCGCCGGCTGTTCGGGGGGCGCGCCGCGCGGTGGCCCCCGTGCTGGCGGGCCGACGCGCTAGCGTGACGGATGTGCGGACGACGGTGACGGCGGCGCGGGGGGCCCGGCTCCTGCTGCTCGTCGGCACGCTGCTCGGCCTGGCCGCGATGCACACCATCGGCCACGACTCGCACCCGACGGGTCACCCCGCCGGCCCGTCGGCACACGCCGCCGCCGCACCCCGCCCGCACGCCGCCGCACCCGGCCCGCACGCCGCCGCCGCACCCGGCCCGCACGGAGTCGCCGTGTCCGGCCCGCACGGGGTCGCCGCGGACGCGCTCGTGCCGCCTTCGCACGGCACCGCCCTCCCGTACGCCGTCGTGGCGGCTCTCCGGGCCGTCGCGGGCTGCCCCGCGGGCTGCGCGTCCGACCGGCTCCTGCCGTTCGGCGACGCGGGGGGAGGACTGCCCGGGTGGGGAGTGTGCCTGGCCGTGCTGGGGGCGTTCGCCGCCTCGCTGCTGCTCGCCGCGCTGCTGTCGGCCCGCGTACGCGCCGTCCGCCCGGCGGGGCGCGGGTCGGTCGGCTCCCTCCCGTCGCCCCGGGCCCCGCCGCCCCGACCGGTCGGTCTGCGGCTCGCCACGGTCTCGGTGCTGCGCAGGTAGGACGCGTCCGACGCGGTGCGGCTCACGCCGTTCCGCGTCCCCGTCGTGCCGCGTACGTTCCGACACCGAAAGGCCCAGACATGACCACTCGTACCCTTGCGCGCCGTGCCGCCCTGGCCGGCGTCGCCATCACCGCAGCCCTCGCCGTGACCGCCTGTGGCGGCGACGGCCACTCGTCCCCGGAGGCCGGACACGGCACGTCCGGCACCGGTGGGCCGGCGGCCACCGCCACCGGCGCAGCCGCGTTCGGCGACGCCGACGCGATGTTCGCCACGATGATGATCCCGCACCACCGGCAGGCGGTGGAGATGGTGGACCTGGCGGCGACGCGGGCGGCCGACCCGGAAATCAAGCGGCTCGCCGGGGAGATCAAGGCGGCCCAGGCACCCGAGATCGCCACCATGAGCGGCTGGTTGGCGGCCTGGGGACGGCCGGTGCCGTCGCCGGGAGCCGAGCTGCCGCACATGGACCACGGCATGCCCGGAATGATGTCCGAGGCCGACATGACGAAACTGGCGGCGGCCACCGGTCGGGAGTTCGACCGGCAGTTCCTGACCATGATGATCGCCCACCACGAGGGCGCGGTCACCATGGCCCGCGACGAGCTCGCCCGGGGCGTGAACGCGGAGGCCAAGGCTCTGGCCGGGCAGATCGTCAGCACCCAGCAGGCCGAGATCGACACCATGAGGAAGATCCTCGGCCGGCTCTGATCCGGTCGCCCCGGCGTTCCCACCCAGGGGGCGCCGGGGCCCGGCGCCGGGCCGCGACTTCCGAACGGGGTCGGGACGGGCGCCCGGGAGACCGGCGGCGCGGCGGCTGGTCCGCCGGGAGGCGCCCGGCGGCGGTGTCGGCCGACTCAGCCCTGCTCTATCAGGCGGCCGACGTCAGCCCCGCTTCATCAGGCGGCCGACGGCGGCCATCATCTCGGTGGCCATCTCGTCGGCGCGGCCCTCGGCCGCGCCCTCGTGCATGCAGTGCCGGGCGTGCCCGTCGAGCAGGCCGAGCGCGACCTTGTCCAGGGCGGCCTGGATCGCGGAGATCTGGGTGAGCACGTCGATGCAGTAGCGGTCGTCGTCGACCATCTTCTCGATGCCACGGACCTGCCCCTCGACGCGGCGCAGCCGCGCGAGCAGCTGGTCCTTGGTGGCGGTGTAGCCCCTGGTCGGGGTGGGCGTCGGTGTGGTCATGGAGTCGAGGATACCGTACCCCTTGGGGGTATGGTACGGTCCTTCCTGACCGAGATACCCCCACCGGGTACCGGTACAACGCACAGGCGCCGGTCTGCCTCCGACTTACCCCTGGGGGGTATAGGCTGGGGGCGTCGAGAGGAGAGTTCGATGACCACCACGACGTACCAGGTGCAGGGCATGACCTGCGGGCACTGCGCCACCTCCGTCAGCACCGAGGTCGGCGCGATCCCGGGCGTCACCGACGTCCAGGTCGACGTCGCCGCAGGTCGGGTCACCGTCACCAGCGAGGGCCCGTTGGACACCGACACCGTGCGCTCCGCCGTCGACGAGGCCGGTTACGACCTCGTCGGCGTCTGACAGCGAGCACGGGGGAAACGAGGCGCATCATGAACACGGCGACGAAGCTGAGCGGTTTCGCCCTCGGCCTCGCGGTGGTGTTCGGCGCGACGTACGGGGTCGGCCGGGTGGCCGACCCCGTGGCGCCGCCCGCCGAAGCCCCGCACGACGCCACCGGGGGGCACGGGAACGACGGCGGGGCCGGACACGGGGGCGACAACGGCGCGGCGGCGCACCTGCCCGGCGGTCTGCTCGTCTCCGACCGCGGCTACACCCTCCGTCCGGTGGACGCCCCGGCCGGGCAGTTCGCCTTCCAGGTCACCGGCCCGGACGGCCGGGCGGTCACCGCGTACGACGTGGCGCACGACAAGCGCATGCACCTGATCGTGGCCCGCCGCGACCTCTCCGGCTTCCGGCACGTGCACCCGGAGATGGCGCCGGACGGCACCTGGCGGGTCGACTCGCCGCTCGCCGGGCCCGGCGTGTGGCGGGCGTTCGCCGACTTCACCCCGACCGGGGGCGAGCCGCTGACCCTCGGCGTCGACGTGACCGTCCCCGGCGCGCTGACCGGGCGGCCCCTGCCCGCGCCGGCGACCAGCACCACGGTCGACGGCTACACCGTCACGCTCGCCGGCGCCCCGCAGCCCGGCCGCACCGCCGAGCTGACCCTGACCGTGAGCCGCGGCGGCGCGCCGGTCACCGACCTGGAGCCCTACCTGGGCGCGTACGGCCACCTGGTGGCGTTGCGCCAGGGCGACCTGGCGTACCTGCACGTGCACCCCAACGGCGAGCCCGGTGACGGGCGGACGCGGCCCGGCCCCGAGGTGAGCTTCTCGGCCGAGGTGCCGTCGGCCGGCGCCTACCGGCTCTACCTGGACTTCAAGCACGGCGGCGTCGTGCGTACCGCCGAATTCACCGTCGTCGCCGGCAGCCCGACCGCGCCGGGTGTCCCGGCCACGACGGGCGCCCCGACGGCGGGCACGCCCGCCGCCACGAGCTCCCCGTCCGCCGACGCCGGCCACGGCGTCCCCGGTCACGGGCACGACTGAGGGACCGTGATGACGATCAGCAGCAAGCCCTTGCCATACGCGCCGAACCAGATCGAGCTGGCGATCGGCGGGATGACCTGCGCCTCCTGCGCCGCCCGGATCGAGAAGAAGCTGAACCGGATGGACGGGGTGACCGCCACCGTCAACTACGCCACCGAGAAGGCCACCGTCCGCTACGCCGACGAGGTCACCCCGGACGACCTGATCGCCACGGTGGAGAAGACGGGCTACACGGCGGCCCTGCCGCCCCCGCCCGCGCCCGCCGGCGGCGAACCGGCCGCCGCGCCGGTGGACGAGCTGCGCGGCCTGCGTACCCGACTCTGGGTCTCGCTCGTGCTCACCGTGCCGGTGATCGCGCTGGCGATGGTGCCCGCCTGGCAGTTCGACTTCTGGCAGTGGCTGTCGCTGACCCTGGCCGCCCCGGTCGTGGTCTACGGCGGCCTGCCCTTCCACCGGGCGGCCTGGATCAACCTGCGGCACGGCGCGGCGACCATGGACACCCTGGTCTCGGTCGGCACCCTGGCCGCGTTCGGCTGGTCGGTCTGGGCGCTCTTCCTCGGCACCGCCGGCACGCCGGGGATGACCCACCCGTTCAGCCTCGCGATCAGCCGCACCGACGGCGCCGGCAACATCTACCTGGAGGCGGCGGCCGGGGTGACCGTGTTCATCCTCGCCGGCCGCTACTTCGAGGCGCGGGCGAAGCGGACCGCCGGGGCGGCCCTGCGCGCCCTGCTGGAGCTGGGCGCCAAGGACGTCGCGGTGCTGCGCGACGGCACGGAGACCCGGATCCCGGTGGACCAGCTCGCAGTGGGGGACCGGTTCGTGGTCCGGCCCGGCGAGAAGATCGCCACGGACGGCGTGGTCGACGAGGGCACCTCGGCGGTCGACGCCAGCATGCTCACCGGCGAGTCCGTCCCGGTCGAGGTCGGCCCGGGCGACTCCGTGGTCGGTGCGACCGTCAACGCGGGCGGCCGGCTGGTGGTCACCGCCACCCGCATCGGTGGCGACACCCAACTGGCCCAGATGGCCCGGCTGGTCGAGCAGGCGCAGACCGGCAAGGCGGCGGTGCAGCGGTTGGCCGACCGGATCTCCGGCGTCTTCGTGCCGATCGTGATCGCGCTCGCGGTGGGCACCCTCGGCTGGTGGCTCGGCACCGGGTCGGGCGCCACCGCCGCGTTCACCGCCGCCGTGGCGGTGCTGATCATCGCCTGCCCGTGCGCCCTCGGGCTGGCCACGCCGACCGCCCTGCTGGTCGGCACCGGCCGGGGCGCGCAGCTCGGCGTCCTGATCAAGGGACCGGAGGTGCTGGAGTCCACGAAGCAGGTGGACACCGTGGTGCTGGACAAGACCGGCACCGTGACCACCGGTCGGATGACCCTGGTGGACGTGGTCCCGGCAACCGGCGAGGACCGCGCCGAACTGCTCCGGGTCGCCGGGGCGCTGGAGTCCGCGTCCGAGCACCCGATCGCCCGCGCCATCGCCGCCGGGGCGGCCGAGGCGGGCACGCTGCCGCCGGTGGCCGGCTTCGTCAACGCCGAGGGGCTCGGCGTGAGCGGGACGGTCGAAGGCCGGGAGGTGCTGATCGGCCGGCTCCGGCTGCTGCGCGAGCACGGTCTCGACGTACCGGAGGAGGTCGCGCGGGCGGCGGCCACGGCGGAGGCCGAGGGGCGGACGGCGGTGCTGGCCGGCTGGGACGGCCGGGCCCGCGGGGTCCTCGCGGTGGCCGACGTGGTGAGACCGACGAGCCGGGCGGCGATCGCACGGCTCCGCGCGCTCGGCCTGACGCCGGTGCTGCTGACCGGCGACAACACCACCGTCGCCCGCGCGGTGGCCACCGAGTTGGGCATCGACGAGGTGATCGCCGAGGTGCTGCCCGCCGACAAGGTCGACGTCGTGCGGCGGCTCCAGGGCGAGGGGCGGACGGTGGCGATGGTCGGTGACGGGGTCAACGACGCCGCCGCGCTGGCCCAGGCCGACCTCGGCCTGGCCATGGGCACCGGCACGGACGTGGCGATCGAGGCGTCCGACCTGACCCTGGTGCGGGGCGACCTGATGGCCGCCGTGGACGCGATCCGGCTCGCCCGGCGCACCCTCGGCATCATCAAGGGCAACCTGTTCTGGGCCTTCGCCTACAACGTGGCGGCCCTGCCGCTGGCCGCCGCCGGCCTGCTGAACCCGATGATCGCCGGCGCCGCGATGGCCTTCTCCTCGGTCTTCGTGGTCGCCAACAGCCTCCGGCTGCGCGGCTTCCGCCCGGTCGCCTGACGTCCGCCACCCGCGCCGCCGGCCCCACGCACAGGGGTCGGCGGCGCGGGTCGTGGCGGGGCCGGCGCGGGCCGCCCGCTGACCGTGGGTGACCGGGGACGGTTGGACGGCGGCGGGACGGGGTACATCGGGGGCGTACCGGCACCGCCAATCGGGAGGTCGACATGGGTTTCGAAGACAAGATCAACAACACGACCGAGGACGCGGCCGGCAAGCTGAAGGAAGGCGCCGGCCGGGCCACCGACAACGAGCGGCTCGAGGCCGAGGGGCGCAACGACCAGGCCAGCGCCAAGCTCAAGCAGGCCGGCGAGAAGATCAAGGACGCCTTCAAGAGCTGACCCGCGTACGCGCCCTCCGCCGGATCGGCATCCAGCCGACCCGGCGGAGGGCGTACTGGCGCATCCGGCGGACGTGTCCCTCGGGTGGCGCCACTCGTTGGCAGGTCGACGTCCCCGCCGCCCGGCGTCGGCCGAACCCGGGCCGATCCCCCGCAGGGACGGCCGAGAGCCCGAACGGGAGGTTCCGTGTCCCGATCCGTCGTCTACGCGCGGCGCGCCGCCGCCACGGTGGCGCTCGGGGTGCTGGCCGTGGGCTGCCAGGACACCGCGCGGGAGGAGGCCGCCCGCACCGGCACGCCCCCGCCGAGCCCGACGGCCTCGGCGAGCGCCACCCCGAGCCCGTCCCCGGTCGCCACGACCGCCGCCAACACCGCCGAGGTCTGCCGCGAGGTCGACCGGGTGATCCTCACCGGCAGCCGCAAGATCGCCACGGACTCGGCGGCCTCGGTGACCCGTGACCTCACCGGGGAGCAGGTCGCCGACCAGCTCCGGCGCAACCTGGCGGAGCTGGCCGACGACGTACGCGCCCAGGCCCGCCAGGCCGCCGACCCGGAGATCCGCGCCCTGATCGAGGAGACCGCCGACCGGATCGACGCCGGCTCCCGGGCGTCCCGGCCGGCCGCCTGGATGGACTCCACCTTCACCGGCATCCCACCGAAGCTGACCCGCGAGTGCCGCGCCTGAGCCGGGGGCACGTCGCCCGGCACCGCCGACGCCTGATCGGGACGCCGGCCGGCCTGCACCCCGTGCCGCACGCCGGCCGGCATCCGTCAATGTGACTCCCGCGAGCGCCGGGACTCATCGGTCCCCGTCAGCCGGGCGGCCCGCAGCTCCAGGTAGCGCTGCTCGAGCAGGCTCGTCGTCCCCCGGGCCGCCGCCCGGTACGCCGCCCGCGCCCGCTGCGGCTCGCCCGCCAGCTCCCACAGGTGGGCGCGGACGGCGGCGAGCCGGTGGTGCCCGGCGGTGCGGTCGTCGTCGTCGAGCCCGGCGAGCAGGGCCAGGCCGGCGTGGGGACCGTCCACCATGGCCACCGCGACCGCCTGGTTCAGGGTGACCATCGGGCTCGGGGCGGTCCGGGCGAGCAGCCGGTAGAGCGCCACGATCTGTCGCCAGTCGGTCCGCTCGGCGGACGGGGCCTCGGCGTGCACGGCGGCGATCGCCGCCTGGAGCTGGTACGGGCCGGGCGGCGACCAGGTCAACGCCTCGGTGACCAGAGCGGTCCCCTCGGCGATGGCGGCGTGGTCCCAGCGGTCGCGGTCCTGCTCGGCGAGCGGGACCAGCTCCCCGGCCGGCCCGGTGCGGGCGGCCCGGTGCGCGTCGGTGAGCAGCATCAACGCCAGCAGCCCGGTCACCTCGCCGTCGTCCGGGAGCAGGCGCTGCACCAACCGGGCCAGCCGGATCGCCTCGGTGGTCAGGTCGGCCCGGTGCAGCTCCGGCCCGCTGGAGGCGGTGTAGCCCTCGTTGAAGATCAGATAGAGCACCTGGAGCACGGCCCGCAGCCGTTCGTCCCGGTCCCCGGGGGCGGGCATGGTGAAGCGCGCCCCGGCGGCCTCGATCCGCTGCTTGGCCCGGCGGATGCGCTGACTCATCGTCGCCTCGGGCACGAGGTACGCCCTCGCGATCTGCGCGGTGGTGAGGCCGCCGACCGCCCGCAGCGTCAGCGCGACCTGGGCCGACCGGGCCAGCGCCGGGTGGCAGCAGAGGAACAGCAGGGCCAGGGTGTCGTCCCCCGCCGGCGGCTGGTCGTCGGCCGCCGGCGCGAGCGCCGCGTACGCCGGCTCGCGGGCGGCCAGCGCGGCCTCCCGGTCCCGGCGGGCGCGCTCGCTGCGCCACTCGTCGGTCAGCCGGCGCGTGGCGACGGTGAGCAACCAGGCCCGGGGGTTGTCCGGCACGCCCTGCTCCGGCCACCGCACCGCGGCGGCGAGCAGCGCCTCCTGCACGGCGTCCTCGGCGGCGGCGAACTGGCCGTAGCGGCGGACGAGCAGGCCGAGGACCTGCGGCGCCAGGTCGCGCAGCAGGTCCTCCAGGTGCCGTCCGGTCACATCTCCGTCCCGGCCTCGTCCATCACTGCCCGCACCTCCAGCACGCCGAAGCCCCGCCGCACGTCCGGCCAGCTGGCGGCGATCTCGGCGGCCCGCTCGGGGCTGTCGCAGTCGACCATCAGGTAGCCGGCGAACTGCTCCTTGCTCTCCATGTACGGCCCGTCGGTCACCTCCGGCCGGTCACCGGCCAGCCGGACCGTACGCGCCTGCGACGGGTCCGCCAGGGCCTGGCCGCCGAGGAACTCGCCCGACTCGGTCAGCTCCCGCATGACCTCGTCGACCTCGCCGAAGAGCGCGCCGCGCTCCTGCTCCGACAGCCCCTCCACGAACCCCGGGCGGTTCCAGATCAGCAGCATGTACTTCATCGGGTGCTCCTCGTTCCGTCGGCCGCGCCCATCGTGGCGCGTCTTCGGTGAGGGGTCGGAGCCGACCCGCCGGTTCCGACAGCCGGCGGGGAGAAATCTCAGCGCCGGCCGCGTACCTGGCGCTTCGGGGCGGGGTCGGCGCCGAGCGAGGCGCGGTCGGCGGCGGAGGTGCCCGAGGACCAGCCGTCGGCGTCGCGGACGGTGAGCCGGCCCCGGGTGACGCCGGGGAAGAGCGTGTCGAGGCGTTCGCGTACCGCCTCGGCGCGGGTGGCGAGCACCGGCAGCAGCCGCTCCGGCCCGGCCTGCGCCGTCGCCTCCCGGTCGGCGGCGTCGGTGGCGGCCCGCAGCCGCTCGCCGATCCGCAGCGCGAAGGCGTTGAGGAAGGACTCGTCGTAGTCCCGGGTCCGCCGGCCGGCGCCCTTGGCCCGCCGTTCGCCCCGCCCGCGCAGCATCGCGGTGGTGGCCTGCACCAGCAGCGAGGTGTGGAGCAGCTCGACGGCCTCCAGATCGGCCGGCCAGCCCAGCACCGTGGTGAAGCCGAGGTCGTCGGACCAGACGGCCTCGCAGCGGTTCGCCGCCGCCACCTCCTGCGCCAGCAGCGCCTTCGCGCCCGCGTACGGGGGGTCGGTGCCGAGGCGCACCCCGCCGGGCCGGTCGGCCGGCTCGGCGACGCCGGCCAGCAGTGCCTGGTCGATGCTGTGCCGGGCGATCAACTCCTGGGCCTTGCCGGTCAGCGCCTCCGCCTCGGCCGGGTAGGTGGTCGACTCCGCCTTGGCCAGCAGCGCCCGCACCCGGTCGAGCATCCGGGAGCCGCTGCCCGGCCCGCCGCGCGCGACGCCCGCCAGGGGCGCGCCGGGCGGCGGGCGCAGCACGGCGATCGGCGGGAGCCCCTCCACCAGGGCCAGCGCGTCGACCGCCGCCCGCAGCGCGGTGAACCGGTCGCATCCCACGCGCGCCGACCAGGCGGTCAAATGACCCTCGTCGGCGTCCCACCACACCCCCGCGCCCAGGTCGCGCAGCTGGTCGTCCCACCACGGCGGCACCGGCGCGGCCAGATCGCGGCGCTGCGCGGCGAGCGCGTCGGTGACCAGCCCGGCCGCCCGGGGGCCGAGCCGGCGGGCGGCG
>NZ_JBFABB010000142.1:0-15641 GCF_040640035.1 Micromonospora sp. NPDC023633
ACGACAGGACGGTAGGTGGGGTGGATGCCGGGCTTCATGCGGACTCTCCTTCGATGCCGGTCAGGTCGGCGCCGAGCTTGCCACCGGCGCCCCGGCCGCCACCGCGATTGGCGCCGGCCCCGCCGCCGCCCATCATCGGCCCCATGTTGGGGCTCACCGGCCGGCCGAGCGAGCCGCCGCCCGGGATCACGCCACCGCCGCCCAGCCCACCGCCACCGCCGCCCAGCCCGCCACCGGCGCCGAGCCCGGAGGTGCCGGGCAGGCCGCCGCCACCGCCGCCGCCGAGGGCGGGAACGGTCGGGGCACCGGCCCCGGCCAGACCGCTGCCGTAGTCGTCGGCGAGGCTGTCGGTGCTCGGGGTGTAGACGTCGCTCGGGTCGTAGCCGCCGTTGGGGTCGTAGCCGCCGCCGGTCAGGTTGGGGTGCGCGGTGGAGCCGATACCGGTGGTCCCGGTCTCGGGCATGCCGGCCCCGCTGAGCGACGGCATGCCGCCGCCCGGCATGCCGCCGGTCGAGGGCATCCCGCCCATGCCGGGCACGCCGCCGGTGCTGCCGGCGCCGGGACCACCGCCGAGGTTCGGGGTTTCCACCTTCGGGTTCGCGTGCTCGATCCCGGGGTTGCTCTGGCCGGGCGTACCCGAATCGATCGTCGTGTACTCGCCGCTGACCTGGTTGTAGACCTTGGCCGCTTCATCCGACTTGTCGTTGATCCAGTCCGCCAGCGAGGTGAGCGGATCGAGCAGGCCGAGGAAGTCGGGCTTGACCTTCATCTCGAAGAAGCCGGTGCTGATCACGAGGCGGCCGTTTCGCGCCTCCAGCACGTCGTTGACGCAGCTCGCCGGAATGGGAAACTCGGCCTGCGCGGCGCTCAGCTTGTCGGCCGCGTCGTTGAGCGACCGGACGATGCCGTTCTGGTTCTCGGCGTCCTCGACGATCCGGCCGGTGTCCTTGGCGATCTGCTTGACGTGGGTCTTGAAGGAGTCGTACGCCGGCCCCTTCCACACCTCACCCAGATCAGTGACGTTCTTCTCCAGGCTCTCCTTGACGGAGTTCAGGTTCTTCAGCAGTTGGTCCCAGCCCAGCGCGGCACTGGCGACGTCGCCCGGCCGCCCCGCGATGACGACCTGCTGGCACATCTCTTCCCAGCTCGGCATCCTGTCACCCTCCCCGTTCAGCCGTTGGATCCGCTGGTGGAGGCCTCGCTGAACGCGCGCTCCATCTCGGCCGCGGACATGGCGTTGGCCTTCTCCGCCGTCTCGTAGTTCTCCTTGACCTCACGCAGCGCGTTCGCCGCCTTGTAGAGGTCCTCGGCGAGCTTGCGGACGTTTTGCTGAGTGCTGGTGAACAGGCTGGAGTGCTTGCGGGCAAGGTCACCGGCCCGGTCGAAGCCGCCGAGCGGGCTCGACGCCCCGCCACCCACGGCACCCATGCCGCCAGCCGTGCCGCCCATCTTGTCCTGGATCTCGACCATCGTGTACGACTGCTTGTTCAGGAAGGAGGCGTGCGACTCGAGCCACTCGATGGCGCTGTCCAGGCTGGACGCGTCCCACTCGGTGTTGTCGCCGCTCTCGCCCGCCCCCGGCACCAGGCCGGAGGGCGTCTGCGCCCGGTTGACGTTGTCCATCGTGATGCCGCTGATGTGCACCGTGGGTGCCAGCGGGGTGATGGGCATGTAGGGGGTGTCCACCCGGAGTTCGTCCGGCTGCTCCGTCCTGTCCACCCGTGGGCTCGTCCGGTCTTCCGTCATCGGTTCCTCCCCGTCGCCGACTGACAATCTGGCTTACTGCTGGTGCCCGCCGGGAGCCGGCGGAGGTGGCGGTGCCGTCGGCGCGGTGCCGGGTGGCGGCCAGGCACCGGCCTGGGGCGCCGGCGGCACGCCGTACGGATTGGGCCCGCCGGTGGGCATCGGGCCGTACCCGGGCGGAGGTCCCGCCTGGGGCGGAACGGGCGGGCCCATCGGCGCCCCGCCGGTCGGCGGGTGTCCGGGCGTACCGAACTGCGGGTTGGGCGGCATCCCCGGGGCGCTGCCCGGCGGGTGACCGGGGGGTGGTGGGTAGCCGGGCGGGCCGGCCTGTGGACCGCCGGTTGGCGGATAGCCGGGCGGGCCGGCCGACGCGGGATAGCCGGGCGGGCCCGGGGGCGTCGTCTTCCGCCGGGACCGGCGCACCAGCACGATCACGAGGATCAGCAGCGCCAGGGGCACGGCCAGGCAGAGCCCCGCCTGGATCAGCGCGCCGGTGCCCTTCTTCATGCTGATCGACACGGCCGGCCCGTCGTCCTCGGGCGGGTTCGCCGCGCCCGCGGACGGGGCGGCAGGGGTCGCGGCACCGGTGAGCAGCGGGTGAGCATCCACCGCCGGCACGGACCGGGTCAGCGCGGCGAGCGGGTCAACCGCGCCGAAGCCGTACTGGCTGTCGCGGCCGGTCGGGCCCTTGTCACGGGCGGTGCGGATCAGCCGGTTCACCACGTTGGCCGCGTCGAGGTCCGGGTACTTCGCGCGGACCAGCGCCGCCACACCGGACGTGATGGCGGCGGCGTCGCTGGTGCCGCTGCCGAGGCCGTAGCCGTTGTGCGAGACCGACTTGGGCCGGGGGGAGATGATGTCCTCCATCGGCGAGGCGAGCACCGCCTCCGGCCCGCTGACGCTCTCGGCGAAGTGCCCGCCGTCCTTCGCCAGGCCGGTCACCGCGATGACGCCGGGAATGTTCGCCGGGCTGGTGACAGCCCGTTCGCCCTGCGTCCGGTTGCCCGCCGAGGCGACCAGCACGACGTCCTTGTCCAGGGCGTACCGGACGGCCGCGACCTCGGCCGGGGTGGGCGACGCGGCGCCGCCGACGGACATGTTGATCACATCCGCGCCGGCGTCGGCCGCCCAGCGGATGCCCTCCGCGAGATCACCCGTGTCCATGGAACTGCCGAGGGCGACGGGCAGGATCCGGGCCTCCGGTGCGATGCCGAGGTGCCGCATCACGCCGCCACCGCGCGAGGCGATGATCCCCGACATCGCCGTGCCGTGGGCCTTCTCCTTGTCGTCGTCACGCCGGGCGTCGGAGGCGGTCGCGGCACCCACACCCTTGCCCGGCAGGATCTGGCCGCGCAGGTCGGGGAGGCTCGCGTCGACGCCGCTGTCGAGGACGGCGACGGTGACGCCCTTACCCTTGGAGATCTTGTGCGCCTGAGGGATCTTCAGAAAGTCGAGATACCACTGGAGACCGCGCACGGTGTTGGCGTGTGCCGGATCCGGCGCGACCAACGGTCCGGTGCCGGCGCCGACGGCCAACGCCACCGCGGCGACGGCCAACCTGAGCAACGGCCGCGAAGGCTTCCCCGTACGCATGATTCTCCCAGGAGCTATCGGCGCACAACGCGTCGCGGCTCCGGTCCGGTCGAGCCGGACCGGAGCCGCGTCGGCGATGGTGTCAGTTCCACGCCTTGGCGTTGCTCATCTCGGTGCTGACGTAGTTCTCGCGGGCGATGCCCACCGCGCCACCGATCTCGTTCAGGATCTTGTTGATGTCCCGGACGGCGGCGTCCCACTGCGCCTGGTGCTGCTGGTACGCGACACGGTCCTCACCGTCCCACTGCAGCTTCGACAGCATCGAACGCAGCGTGTCCAGCTTCTCGTCGATGGTCCGCGAGATGGCCTGCATCTGCTGGTTGCTGCTCTCGAGGACAGCGTAGTCGACCTTGATGCTCATGAGTTCCTCCCCTGCTCGTCTCGGCGGATCACGGGTTGAGTGCAGAGTGGAACTTGTCCAGCATCTGCTGCTGCTCTTCGTCGTTGACCTGGTGCGTCGTACCCGACTTGTCAAGCAGGTCGGCGATGTTGTCCATCGCCGTCAGCAGCTTGGCCGTGTCCTCGTTCCAGCGCACCATCAGCGACTGGAAGCCCGTGGACGCCTGCCCCTTCCAGGCGATGGCCAGGTCGTCGACCACGTTCCACAGCTTCTTCAGCTCGCCGTCGACCTCGCTGCGCGTGGAGCGCACGTCACCCGCGGCGGTATGCAGAGTCGCTGCTTCGACCTCGAACGCCATGCTTCACACCCTTCCGTCTTTTTGTGGCGGCGCAGTCGCCGCGTCCTCCCCCGCCGCAAGGCAATCACCCCACCGACGGACACTCAGCCAAGACCGTAGCGGACGCCGTCCAGTCCGCGCAGCCCTGCCCCGGCCGGCCTGCCAGCCGCTCGACGCCACGTCCTCTAGGAGGAACGGAAGTACGAGCGGACGTGCATCACCAGGCCCCCCACGAATATGACGACCAGC
Source organism: Micromonospora sp. NPDC023633 (assembly GCF_040640035.1). Taxonomy (NCBI): domain Bacteria; kingdom Bacillati; phylum Actinomycetota; class Actinomycetes; order Micromonosporales; family Micromonosporaceae; genus Micromonospora; species Micromonospora sp. NPDC023633. The sequence goes on from NZ_JBFABB010000142.1 coordinate 4,263, forward strand.
AGCACCACCAGGGTCCACTGCAGTCCGTCGTCCCCCGCGACGGAACCGAGCGCCACCGCGAACGCGGCCGCGCTGCTGAGCACGGCGATCTCCGCCGCCCGCCGGACCGGACGCGAGCCGGTCACCTGCGCGACCACTCCCAGCACGACGAAGACCGGCATCGCGACCAGCGCGTACCCGAACAAGACTGCCTGCCACGCCACGAGGCCGCCCACCTTCCGTTCGGCCGCTCAGGCCGCGTAGAACCCCGAATCCTGCACCCAGTCGATCTTGATGTCCTTGATGTCGGGATCGGGCCCCGAGGCGAAGCCCGGCTTGGACTCGGCGGTGAACTGGTGCACCTCGGCCCCCCGGAACGAGCTCGTGATGGTGGAGAGCACCGACCCGATGTCCTGGAAGACGAGCGCGATGATCGCCATGCTGGCGGTCAGGCCGGCCACCCCGATCGCGTTCGCCAGCGGGATGGTGGGCGGGAACGCCTGGAGCGCCACCGCCGCGATGACCGCGATCAGGATCGTCGTCAACACGGCGACCAGCGCGTCGATCACGGAGTTGTAGTGGTCCTGGAGGCCCTGCAACGCGTCCTTGTTGGCGTTGAGCGCCTCGGCGAGAGCCGCGACCTCCATGTTGAGCTGCTGCACGAACTTGTCGAACGCCTCGCGGTCCTCGAAGTTCCACTCCTCGGCGGACGGCGGCACGCTCTCCATCGCCTTGCCGAACTGGTCCCCGCCGAGATAGGCGGCCGCGTCGCCCCAGTTCTTGATGGCCTTGGAGATCTCGTCGTTGTCGAAGGACTCGAGGTGGACGATGGCGGCGACGAGGATGCCGGCGCCGGCCAGCCACATCCAGTTGGCGCGGGCTGCCCCGGCCAGCGTGCGCACCGGCGCGGTCTGCGCCGCGACACTGTGCGTCCCCACCACCGAGCCCGAGGAATTGGCGATCAGGATCTCCGGCATCAGCGCCTCCCTGCGTCCTGTGCCCGCGCGATCACTTGACCACCCAGGGCTGGTCCGACTTCTCCCAGTTGCTTGCGGTCTTCTCGAGGTTGTCGGCGGCCCTCTGGAGGTGCTCGACGCCCTTGCTCAGGTTGTCGACGTGCTCGTCGATCACCGCGTTGTGCCTGCCCACGGCACCGATGCCCAGGATGGTCATGGACATGCCGGAGAGCCTGACCTCGTCCAGCTTCTCCTTCGCGTTCCGCAGGAACGCCTTCGGGCCGTCCTCCGCGGCGAGCTTCTTCGCGGCACCCCGGATCGCGCCGACGTCGACCTTGTTCGCCACTGTCCTCCCCTTCCCCGTCAGCCGCGCAGCCGGCGCAACGGGTCGTTGATGTCCACCCCGAACTGGCGGAACCACTCCTCCGGGGTCACCTTCCCCGCCTCGGCCCGCCGGACCAGGTCCGCGCCGCCGACCATCTCCTCCACCAGCTCGCGCTGCCGCTCGGCGTGTGCGGCGTAGGCGGCATCGATCGCGGCTTGGAGCGACTCGACCAGGCTGAAGCTGTCCAGCCGCATGGCGCGGGGGTCGAGCTGGATGTCGCCGACCTTCATGTCGCCGTCGACGGTGACCTGGACCAGGCCGTCGGGGCTCTCGCCGGTGACCCGCAGCTCGGCGCGCTGCTGCTGGAAGTCCGCCAGCCGACGCTGCTGCTCCTGCGCCTGCCGCAGGAGCCCCTCGAGACCGGCCGCTCCCGCGCCGGGCGTCCACGATGTACTCAACACGGTCCTCTCGTCGGCTGCGGCGCTCGTGCCGCAGGCTACCGGATGCGATCACCCCCGGCCGACCCAGCGGCAGGCCGGCTCGTCAGATGGGCTCCGACCAGGCGGTCTGGATGAGCTGCTGGCCGTCCCGACGGCGCACCAGGGTGCCTCGCCCCGGCGGCTGCGGGCTCGGCCGCAGGGTGCCGAAGACCGCGCCCTCCTCCCGGTTGCCGGACATCAGCAGGCCGGGCTGGTCCAGCTCGCGCAGGCGTTGCAGGACCGGCTCGTAGAGCGCCCGGGCCACGCCACCCACCCGCCGGGTGATGATCAGGTGGAGGCCGATGTCGCGGGCCTGGGGCAGCAGCTCGTGCAGGGCGCTGAGCGGGTTGTTCCCGCCCGAGGCGACCAGGTCGTAGTCGTCGACCAGGATGTAGAGGTCCGGCCCCTTCCACCAGCTGCGGTCGCGCAGCTGCGCGGTGGTGACGTCCGGGCCGGGCAGCCGGTTGGACAGCGCGTTGCGGATCGAGCCGAGCCCCTGCGCGAAGACCTGGTTCGACGGCGCGTAGTCGAGCAGATGGTCCCCCTCGACCGCACCGAGCAGACCGCGCCGGTAATCGGCGATGACCAGCCGGGCCTGCGCCGGGCTGTACCGCTCCGTGATGCCCCGCGCGATCAGCCGCAGCAGGTTGGTCTTGCCGCACTCGGCGTCACCGAAGACCGTCAGGTGCGGCTCGTTGATTAGGTCGAGGTAGACCGGGGCCAGCGCCGACTCGTTGACGCCGATCGGCAGGCCCGGCGCCGACCGGTCGACGACCCGGGCCAGCTCGCTGACGGGCAGCCTGCGCGGCAGCAGCCGCACCTTCGGCGCCGGCTGACCCTTCCATGCCTCCGCGACGTGCCGGGACAGGGCGATGGACGCCTCGGTCAGGTCGTCGATGTCGCGCCGGCCGTCGATCCGGGAGATGGCGGTCAGGAAGTGCAGCTTGTCGCGGGTCAGGCCGCGCCCGGGCGAGCCGGTCGGGACGTTCGCCGCCGCCCGCCGGTCGATCTCCGACTCGTTGGGGTCACCGAGACGCAGCTCCAGCTTCGTGCCGAGCAGGTCCCGCATGTTGATCCGGATCTCCGCCCACCGCACGGCGGTCAGCACCACGTGCACGCCGAAGCCCAGGCCACGGTTGGCCAGGGTGGTGATGGTCTGCTCCAGCTCCTCGTACTCCTGGCGCAGGGTGTTCCAGCCGTCGACGACGAGGAAGACGTCGCCGAACGGGTCGTCGGCGAACTCCCCGGCCGCCCGGCGCCGGCGGTAGCTGGCCACCGAGTCGATGCCGTGCTGGGCGAACCGGTTCTCCCGCTCGTCCAGGACGGCCACCACCTCGGCCACCGTACGGCGTACCGCCTCGGTGTCCCGCCGCCCGGCCACGCCGGCCGTGTGCGGCAGCCCGTCCAGGCTGCGCAGCGCGCCACCGCCGAAGTCCAGGCAGAAGAACTGCACCTCGCGCGGGGTGTGGGTGAGCGCGAGCGAGGCGAGCATGGAACGCAGCATCGTGCTCTTGCCGCTGAGCGAGGCGCCGACGATCACCACGTTGCCGCCCGCGCCGGCCAGGTCCACGAGCATCGGGTCGCGGCGCTGCTCGTACGGCCGGTCCACGACGCCGATCGGAGCGGCCAGCCGCCCGCGACCGCCCCACGAGGCGGTGCAGAGGCCGAACCTGGGGTCGACGCTCAGCGGCGGCAGCAGCTCGCCCAGCCCCGGCGGCTCGGCCAGCGGCGGCAGCCAGACCTGGTGCGCCGGGCGGCCCCGCCCCTTCAACCGGTCGATCAGCACGTCCAGCATCGCCACGGTCCTGCCGTCGGCGGCCTGCTCCGGCTCGGGCGCGTCCGGCACCGGCAGGGTCGGGTTCTGCACCGGCACGAAGTCCACCCCGTACCGGACGATCCGGCGCTGCACCATCGCCCGCGACGACACGGCGGCCTGCCCCGGGGCTTGGTACGGCCCCGACACGTACGCGGCCCGGAACCGCAGCATGGTGCTGGTGTCGGTCTTCAGGTAGCCGTGGCCGGGGGCGCTGGGCAGCTCGTACGCGTCCGGCACGCCGAGCACGATCCGGCTCTCGACCGCCGAGAAGGTACGCAGACCGATCCGGTACGACAGGTGGGTGTCCAGGCCGCGCAGCTTGCCCTCCTCCAGCCGCTGGCTGGCCAGCAGCAGGTGCACGCCGAGCGACCGGCCCAGCCGGCCGATCATCACGAAGAGGTCGATGAAGTCGGGCTTCGCCGCGAGCAGCTCGCTGAACTCGTCACAGATGATCAGCAGGCTGGGCATCGGGTCCAGCGGCTCGCCGGCCGCCCGGGCCTTCTCGTAGTCGTATCGGGAGACGTAGTTGCCGGCGGCCCGCAGCACCTCCTGGCGGCGGTTCATCTCGCCGGCCAACGCGTCCTTCATGCGGTCGACCAGCGTCAGCTCGTCGGCCAGGTTGGTGATCACCGCGCTGGTGTGCGGCAGCACGTCCAGCGAGGCGAAGGTCGCGCCGCCCTTGAAGTCGACCAGGACGAAGTTGAGCTCCTCGGAGGAGTGCGTCACGGCCAGCGCCCCGACGATCGTCCGCAGCAGCTCGCTCTTGCCGGAACCGGTCGCGCCGATCACCAGACCGTGCGGGCCCATGCCCTCGTGCGCGGACTCCTTGAAGTCCAGCTCGACCACGTTGCCGTCCGGCCCGAGGCCGAGCGGGATGCGCAGCCGGTCTCGGTGGCTGCGCGGACGCCAGGTCTGCTGTACGTCGACGGTCGCGGCGTCCCCGACGCCGAGCAGGTCCGGCAGCTCCATGCTCTTCGCCAGCGGCTCGTCCGACGTGGTCTGCTGCTGCGACAGCCGGTACGGGGCGATCTGCCGGGCCAGCCCCTCGGCGGCGGCCTCGGTGAGCCGGTCCGGCCGGCCGAGCCGCGACGAGGACGTGCCGCGGACCAGCTCGAGGGAGCTGCCGTCGCCCACGTCGAGGCAGAGCAGCCAGCGGCCGGCGTCCCGGGGCACGGTGCCGGAGAGGTCGATCACGGTCGCGCCGAGCAGCCCCGGCCCCATGAGCTGGCAGGCCGCCGAGACCTCACCGCCGTCGATCACCACCACGAGGTGCGCCGCGCTGGTCAGCGGCTTCGCCTCCGGCGCGAACCGGGGCCGGCCGGCCAGCTCGCCGGCGAGCGCCTCCTCGGCCTCGGCGAGGCTCGCGAAGACCATCCGACGGGCGCCCGCCGCGTCGGTCCGGGCGCTGTGGTGGTTGTGCGGCAACCACTTCACCCAGTCCCAGGACGGCTGCCGGTCCGGCGCGGCGACGATCGCGACGACCATGTCGTCCGGGGCGTGGAAGGTGGCGAGCTGGCCGAGCGCGGCCCGCGTCAGGTCGAGCACCGGCTCCCGGTCACCGCGCAGGACCACCCGGCTGAACGCCCGCACGGAGAGCGCGGTCGGCAGGTCCGGCACGCTCGAGTGGGCGCGGACGAAGCGACGCAGCGCGATGGCGCTCATCGGCTCCAGGTCCTCGACCGGCTTGGTCTCCGGCGGGACGATCTCCACGGCCAGGCGCTGCGGGCCGGTGGCGATCCGGGTCTCGCCGAAGTCGTCCTCGGTGATCCGCCGCTCCCACAGCCGGCGGGAGGCGGCGATCGACCAGAGCGCGTCCGGCTCCGGGTGCCGCCAGGCCATCGCCGCCCGCTGCTGCTCGGCGGCGCGCCGGGTGCGCTTGCGCATCTGGGCCAGGTAGCGCATGTAGTCGCGCCGGTCGGCGTTGAGTTCGGCCTTGTCGTCGTTGCCGTTGCTCAGCGACCCGATCGCCATGCCCAGCATCGAGACACCGAAGAGGCCGCCGGCGATGTAGGTCATCGTGCCGCCGCCCCGGCCGGCGTAGAGGAACGCCATGGCGCCCACGCCGCAGACCATGGGCAGGATCATCAGCAGCTGCCCCATCCCGCGCGGGGTCGGCTCGGGCAGCTCCGGAGGCGACTCCAGCAGCACCTCGCCTCGCGGCAGCGCAGGCCCCGGCTGACGCGGGAGCCGGCGGAACACCACCGTGCTCACGGCTGTCTCCTCCCCAGAAGCGGCCCTGACGAAGTTCGCGAGCGACCAGAGTCGTCGGGTGGGCATCGTACGTGCCCGCCATCGTAGGTAATCTCCCGTGGGCGTCAGGAACCCATGCGTCGGTACCGCCGGCCAGGGGTGATCGAAGAGAGCGCGAGGAGGCCACTGTGGCGACAAAGACGGCGACCGGCGGCCTGAGCCGGATCACCATCGTGGCGCCCCGCACCCGGATGGACCTCGCGCTGCCGTCGGACGTACCGCTCGCCGACCTGCTGCCGACCCTGCTCCGTTACGCGGGTGAGGACCTGGCCGACGAGGGGGTGCGGCACGGCGGCTGGAGCCTGGCCCGGCTGGGCGGCCAGCCGCTGGACGGCGGGCGGACCGCCACGCAGCTCGGCATCCGCGACGGCGAGGTGCTCTACTTCAACCCCCGGTCCGCCACCGCGCCGGAGATCGTCTTCGACGACGTGGTCGACGCCGTGGCCACCGCCACCAACCAGCGCCCGGGCGCCTGGCAGGTCGGCACCACCCGGTCCTTCGCGGTGCTCTTCGCCGCCGCGGCGCTCGGCGCCGGCGCGGTGGCGGCGCTGTTCACCGGGCCGCCGCACCTGCCCGGCGCGCTGGCCGCGCTGGTCGTGGCGGTCGCCTTGGTGGTCGCCGCGGCCGTGTTGTCCCGGGCCGCCGCCGACAGCGCGACCGGGTCGGTGCTGGGGGTCGTCGGCCTGGTGTACGCGGGGGTCGGCGGCCTGCTGCTGCTCGCCGGCGACCGCCCGCTCACCGAGCTGGCCGCCCCGCACGTGCTCTTCGGCGCCACGGCGGTGGTGCTCTGCGCGGCGGTGGCCGCGCTGGCCGTCGGCGACCGGCTCCCGCTCTTCTTCGGCGCGGTCGCGGTCGGCGCGGCCACCGGCCTCGGCGCGCTGGTCAGCCTCGCCTTCGACACCGACGCGCCGGCCGCCGCCGCCGTCGTCGCCGCGGTCGCGTTCGGCGCGGTGCCGGCGCTGCCGATGGCGGCGTACCGGCTGGCCCGGCTGCCGGTCCCGTCCATCCCGACCGGCCCCGACGACCTGAAGAGCGACACCGAGTCGGTGGACGGCCGGCAGGTCCTCCAGCTCAGCGAGCGGGCCGACGAGTTCCTGACCGGCCTGCTCTGGACGGTGTCGCTGCTGGTGCTCGGCGCCCAGGTCGTGCTCGCGCTGCACGGCAGCCTGCCGGCGGTGCTGCTCTGCCTCGTGCTGGCCCTGCTGTCGCTGCTGCGGGCCCGGCCGTTCCTGGGCCGCGCCCAGCGCACCCCGGTGCTGTTCGCCGGCACGGCGGGGCTCGGCCTGACCGCCGCCGCCACGTTCGGCAACGGCTCGACGGCGGTACGCCTCGGCCTGATCCTCGGCGGCCTGGTGTTCGCGGCCGTGGTGAGCCTGATCTACGGGCTCACCGTGGCCGGCAAGCGGATCTCCCCGGTCTGGGGCCGGCTGCTCGACATCGTGGAGATCATGCTGATCATCGCGCTGGTCCCGCTGGCCTTCTGGGTCGTCGGCCTCTACGGCTGGATCGTCAACCTCCGCCCCTGACCCGCGCTCTCAGTCGGTCGGGTGCAGGGTCGTGACGGTGGTGGCCGCCGGAGCCGTGGCGTAGACGCCCGGGCCGTGCTGGCCGTCCACCGGGCGGGCCGGTGCGCCGGACCGGCGCGCCACCTCCCGTACCGCCTTGACCAGCGCCTCCACGTGGTCGTCGAGCGCCGCGACCCGGAGCATCGGCGGGGCCACGCGCCCGCCCGGCAGCACCACGGCGGCCAGGGTGTGCGACGGGGCCGACGTCGCCGTCACCGCGTCCACCAGCGGGCCGAACGGCGCGTCGGCCCGGGGCCGCAGGACCAGGCAACGCTGGGTCCAGCCGCCGCCGCGCAGGCCGGTCCAGGTCTCCGCGGGCGGCGTCGGCGCCAGGTCCAGCCCGGCCGCCGAGACCACCGCCGCGCGCAGCTCGTCGCGGCTGAGCGGCCGGTGGTCGAGCCCGGCCGCGGTCAACGCCTTGCCCAGCCGGCCGATCCCGGCGGAGAGCGTGCGGTGCACGCCGGGCATCCCGCCACCCCGGCTCACGGTCTCGACGCGGGCGTCCCGCACGGAGAGCCGCAGCGCCAGCCAGACCGTCCGGTGGGCCGCGGGCGGCGCTCCCGGCGCCGGGTACCAGACCAGGGTGTGCGAGACGACCTGGGCGCGGGTGACCGGGCCGGTGAAGTCGGCGAGCACGCGCAGTGCCCGGTCCATCACCGACGCCTCCACCGACCCGGCGGGCGCCCCGGCCCGGCCCTGCAGCGCCACCGCCGCGAACCAGCCCTGCGCGTCCTGCCCGATGCCGAGGCGGGTGCCGCGATCCGTGAGCTCGGTCACAGTCAGCTCGGGGGCCAGGGCGGCCAGCCTCGGGTCGGCCCCGCCGCCCGCCGCGACGATGCTCCTGGCCGCCTCCCGGCGCCGCCGCAGCCGGCGGCGCAGCAGCAGGTCCTCGTACCACCAGCGGCCACCGCGGCGGGCGAAGACCGCGACCACCACCGCCAGCGACAGCGCCCCGACGGTGCCGGCCAGCCAGACCGGCCCGCCCAGCGCCGCCCAGGCGGCCAGGGCGCAGAGTTCCAGCACCACGAGCTGCCCCACGGCCACGGGTCCGATCCGACCACGGTCGCGCCGGTCGGCCGGGACGACCGGCCGCTTGGCGGCGCCGGACGGCTGCGGTGCCGGACGACCGGGTGGCGCCTGAACCTGCGTCATCGCTGACAGTCCCTTTCTGGGCGGCGGAGCGTCCGTCGGATCAGGTCGGGCGCTGGTCCCGGTGACCCGTCGACGGCCCCTTATCGTAGGGAAGCCCGCGACACCGACTCGGACCTGCTCGTCGCGGACCCACCCCCCGCCGGAGGTAAGTCATGCGGACCCGCCGCGATCAGGTGCAGGCGTACCGCTTCGTCACCCGCCGGATCGTCTCGGCGCTGCTGTCGGGCGACCCGGAGACCAGCAACCTGCCGATGCGGCGGCTCGGCATGGCGGTCTTCGGCAGCGTCATCGCCGCGGCCGTGGTGCTCGGTGGCGTCGGCGCGTACGGGCAGTTCACCGGCAACACGGCGCCGCTGGAGCCGAACACCCTGGTGATCGAGCGGGAGACCGGGGCGACGTACGTCTTCGTCGACGGGCAGCTGCATCCCACCCTCAACTACGCCTCGGCCCGGCTGATCATCAACGAGCCCGCCCCGCAGGTGCGCACGATGTCCCAGGCGTCGATCCGGGACCGGCCCCGGGGGCGTACGGTCGGCATCGTCGGCGCCCCGGACGCGCTGCCGGACCGGAAGTCCCTGACGGGCCTGCCCTGGTCCGTCTGCGACGTCCCGGACCCGGCCGATCCCCGGCGGTCCGGCACCCGCGTGGTGATCGACCGCCCCCTGCCCGGCGGTGCGCCGCTCGGCGACCGGGCCGTGCTGGTGGAGGCCGACGGCCAGCGGCACCTGCTCACCGGCGACACGCGGTTGCAGGTGACGGGCGGCGACTCCGCGCTCGCCGCGCTGCGGATGGCCAACGCGCCCCGCCTGCCCGTGGGGCAGCAACTACTCAACGCCGTGCCGGCCGGGCCGGTCCTGCGCAAGCCGGCGATCGCGGGCCAGGACGAGGCCAGCACCCTGACCGAGCGCCCGGCCAGGGTCGGTCAGGTCTTCCGGGCGGCGGGCCAGCACTACGTGCTCACCCGGGAGGGCCTCTCCGCGATCGGCGAGATCAGCGCGCTGCTGCTGCTGCGCGACGGCGGCCAGGTCACCGACATCACCCCGGCGCAGGCCGGCAAGCTGCTGACCGACCAGCGGGCGGAGGAGGCCGGGATGCCGCAGGCCCTGCCCGCGCTGCACCCGGTCACCGAGGGCCGGACGGCGGTCTGCGCGACCTACCGGGCGGGCACCGACGGCGGGCCGCCCACCACCACGCTGGAGGTCTTCGACCGCGTGCCGGCGGAGCTGGCCGCGCCCGGCGCGGTTCCGGTGCGGCAGAGCGCGCGCGACGGCGTGCGCACCGCCGAGGGCGTGCTGCTGCCCGGCGGCAAGGGCGTGCTCGTGCAGGCCACGCCCGGGTCCGGCGAGAGCGGCACCGCCGCCCCCGGCGCGACCGTCTACCTGATCAGCGCCCAGGGCGTCCGCTACCCGCTCGGCGTCGGCGCCATGTCGGCGCTGGGCTACGAGGGGGTCACCCCGCTGGCCGTACCCGCGTCGCTGCTGGCCCTCGTGCCCACGGGGCCGACCCTCTCGCGGGACGACGCGCTCTCCCACTTCGCGCCCGGCCCCGCGCCGTCGGCGCCGGCGGGCGGCCCGGCGAAGCCGACCGGCAGCCCCACGCCGGACCGGTCCGGCGCGTCGGCGACGCCCTCCGACGAGCCCGCGTCGGGGGCTCCCGCCTCGTCCGGCTCGTCGTCCCCCACCCCGGAGGCGGACGGCTGAGCGGGGCACGTGGTGGATCGGCGCCGGCGGCGGGTCGCCCGAGTCGCGCCGGTCGACTAACCTGAGCGCTGCCAACGGTTATCGACGATGACGTACGGGGATGCTGCCATGACCGGGCGCACGACAGTCGACCTGCTGTCCCTGGAAGACTTCCACCTGAAGTTGGCCAACCGGCTGACCGAGGCGGAGAAGGCGTTGCGGAAGCTGAGCACCGAGATGCAGTGCCGGCCTCCGGCGCTGGGCTCGTTCGCCGACGCCACCCAGAACTCCCGCCGCTACTCCGACATCCACCAGTCCTATGTGGACCAGGTCGACCGGCTGCGTGCCGCCGTGAAGGCGGCGCAGAGCGCCACCGCGACGATCCTGGCCAACTACCGCACCGCCGAGGAGCGCAACGCGGCCAACTCCGCCGACATCGCCGCCGCGCTGAACGGGGTCGACGACGCGTTGAAGCGGAAGGAGGATCCGCGTGTCTGAGTACACCCAGCGCTACCAGCACGTCAGCCACCAGCAGCTCTACGACTCCGTGATGGCCGGCCAGCCGGGCCAGATCGACGGCGTCGCCGCGCAGTGGACGGCGCTCAAGGGCATGCTCGACGGGCTGTCCCGCGAGCTCAGCGGCGACCTCGACAAGCTCGCCAACACCTGGACGGGCTCGGCCTCGCAGGAGTTCCAGCGGCGGTTGACGCTCGTCACCGAATACGCCGACAAGCTCGGCGAGGGCATGGCGGACGTGAGCCGGGGCCTGACCCTGATGGCCGGCGAGCTGCGCACCGCCCGCGAGCAGGCGGAGAGCCCGGCCGAGACCGACGACCACGACCAGGCGGTCTCCGGCGCGGCCAAGGGCGCCGTGTTCGGCGTGCCGGGCATGATCGTCGGCGGGCTGCTGGGCCACCAGCAGGACAAGGCCGAGCAGGAGAAGGCGCACCAGCGCATGGTCAAGGTGGTGGCCGAGCTGGCCGCCGGCTACGACCTCTCCGCGTACGGCCGGCTCGTCGCGCCGCCGCCGCCGCACCCGGACACCCCGGGCACGACCAGTGGCGATTCCTCGACGACCCCGCGCAGCGGCCCGGGCGCCCGCACGCCGACGGCCGCGCCGGGCACCACCGGCCTCGCCGGGCAGCCGGGCGGCGCCCCCGACCCCGCCCCCGACCGGC
>NZ_JBFABB010000143.1:0-15627 GCF_040640035.1 Micromonospora sp. NPDC023633
CCCGCCGCGGCCCCGCCGCCGGTCCGCCGGCCGTCTCCGGCGCGGCCGGCGCTGTCGATCCGGCCGGCGCTCCCGGCGCGGCCGGTGCGGGCCTCGACGGGGCCGAAGACGGCGACCAGGGCGGCCAGCACCACGGCCAGCATCAGCACCCACGGCACCCGCCAGGCCAGCCAGGCCGCCGACCCCACCGGCGGGGTCGGCAGTTTCCCGGCCGCGTCCAGCGCGCCCACCAGCAGGATCGCGGCGGTCAGGTGCCAGAGGAAGACGGTGAGCACGACCGCGTTCACCGCGATCACCGCCTGCCAGGGACGGGAACGGCGCAGCCAGCGCTCGGCCGGGCCGCGCAGCAGCAGGATCAACCCGAACTGGGCGGCGGTCAGCGTGAGCAGGGCCAGGCTGGGCGGGGCGGCGTTGTCCAGGCGTTCGCCCGGCACGTTGAGCATGCTCACCGGGTACGGTCCGACGGTGGTCAGCAGCACCGTCGCGGCCAGCCCGCCCAGCAGCGTCGCCGCGCCCGCGCGGCGGGACAGCGGCAGCCGGCGTTCCCGCGCCCGGCTCCGCGCGACTGCGGGGCGCGCCGGGGCGCCCCGCGCGGGCGCGGCCCGTGGACCGGGGTGGGCGTCGTGACGCCCGGCGTCCGCGTCGCGCCAGGCGATGCCGAGCTGGTGCACGGCCAGCCAGCCGAAGACGTAGTTCGGCAGCGCCAGCTCGGCCGGGCCCAGCGCCCGCGCCACGTCGCCCGCGAGGACCAGCGCGGCCAGCGCCGACGGCACGAGCAGGCCGAAGCGTCGGTGCAGGGCGAGCATCGCCGGGGTCAGCGGCACCACGATCAGGTAGGCGGCGAGGAACCAGAGCGGGATCGTGGCGAACCAACCGACGGTACGCACCAGGCTCGCCTCGACGCCGACCAGCGACGCGAGCGCGGCGCCGCCGGCGATCACCAGCAGCAGCGCGCTCGTGGGGCGCAACAGCCGGGCGCCCCGGTCCAGCAGCCAGGCGGTGGCGTCGACGCCGGCGGCCCGGCGGGCGGTCAGCGAGGCGGCGTTGGCGTACCCGCCGACCAGGAAGAAGATCGGCATCACCTGGGCGACCCAGGTGAGCGGGTACGCCCACGGCAGGTCGGGCAGCGCCGAGCGCCCCGTCGGGCGGCCGGCGGCGTCCTCGCCGATCGCGGCGACCGCCCAGTGGCCGAGAACGACCATGCTGATGGCGAGCGCCCGGAGCAGGTCGACGTAACGTTGCCGACCAGCGGGGGTGCGCGCGGCGAGCTGCCGCAGGCGGCGCATGGCCCCGAGGGTACGCCAGGCGGCGACTGGCCGGTGCTGATAACGGTTCGGTCCCCGGGGGTTGAAGTCCGCGCCCTCCTGCCGTAGAAATTCTTCAGCAAGATATTGCGAACTGAAGACAAATTCCCCCTGCGCCTCGTGCGGCGGTCACCATCCCCCTTCCGGCGGCCGCCCGGACCGATCCGAGGAGAGACCATGAACAGGCGTGACATCCTGCGGCGTACCGCCGCCGCCGGCCTCCTGGCCACCCCCGCCGCCGGCCTGCTGGCCGGCTGCGCCACGGGCGGTGGTGGCGACGACAAGGGCGACGCCGGCACCCACAAGGGCACCAAAAGCGAGCAGAACCCGCTCGGTGTCAAGGAGGATGCGCCCCTCGAGGTGGTGATCTTCAACGGCGGCTTCGGCGAGGAGTACGCGAAGGCCCACGAGGCCATGTACACCGAGAAGTACCCGAAGGCGAAGATCAACCACTCGGCGACGCAGGAGATCAGCAAGACCCTCCAGCCGCGCTTCGTCGACGGCACCCCGCCGGACGTGGTCAACAACTCCGGCGCCGGCCAGATCGACTTCAACGGCCTGGTGTCGCAGAACGCCGTCGCCGACCTGAGCGAGCTGCTCGCCGCCCCGAGCCTCGACATCCCGGGCAAGACGGTCAAGGACACCCTGCTGCCGGGCGCGGTCGAGGTCGGCTCGTACGACGGCAAGTTCCTGGTGATGAACTACACCTACACCGTCTACGGCATCTGGCACTCCACCAAGCTCTTCACGGAGCGCAAGTGGGAGTACGCCAAGACCTGGGACGAGCACATCGCGCTGTGCAAGCAGATCAAGGCCGCCGGCATCGCCCCCTGGACGTACGCGGGCGCGCACCCGCGCTACATGAGCTGGCCGCTGATCTCCACCGCGATCAAGCTCGGTGGCCCGTCGGTCGCCACCGCGATCGACAACCTGGAGCCGAACGCCTGGAAGTCCGACGCGATGAAGACCGCGGCCGACGCCTGGCACCAGATCGTCAAGGACAAGTACATCCTCGAGGGCTCGCCCGGCCTCGACCACAAGCAGTCGCAGACCGCGTGGTGCCAGGGCAAGGCGGCCTTCATCTCCTGCGGTTCCTGGCTGGAGAGCGAGCAGAAGGACGTCACCCCGGCCGGCTTCAACATGACCATCCAGCCGACCCCGAGCCTGGGCAGCGGTGACAAGCTGCCGTTCGAGGCCGTCCGGGGCACCGCCGGCGAGCCGTTCATGGTCCCGGCGAAGGCCAAGAACGTCGCCGGTGGCCTGGAGTTCTTCCGGGTCATGCTCTCCAAGAAGGGCGCGCAGGACTTCACCAAGAAGGTCTCCAGCCTGACCGTGGTGGCCGGCGCGAGCGAGGGCGTCGAGCTGCCGTTCGGGCTGAGCACGGTGGTGAAGGCGCTGGACGCGTCCGGCAGCAACGGCTTCAACTGGGTCTACAACAACTACTACCGCAAGCTGGAGCGCAACCTGGTCGACGCCGCGTGCGGCGAGTTCTTCAGCGGGCGGATCGGCCCGGCGGAGTTCCTCGACCAGTGCCAGAAGGGCGCGGACTCGATCGCCCAGGACAGCTCGATCAAGAAGTACAAGCGGGCCGCCTGACATCCCGGCCGGTGGGCGGGGTGGACCACCCCGCCCACCGGGCCGCCGCTGAAGAGGTAGGACCTCATCGTGAGACATGGCAAGTACCCGCTGATCGTCACCTTCCTGGTGCCGCCGGTGCTGCTCTACGTCATCTTCGTCGTGTCGCCGTACCTGCAGGCGTTCCAGATCTCCACGACCGACTGGCTCGGCTACTCGCCCGACGCCAACTCCGTCGGGCTGGCGAACTTCAAGACGCTGTGGAACGACGACTACGTCTGGAACGCGTTGAAGAACAACGCGATCCTGCTGGCGCTGGTTCCGGTGCTGACGATCGTGCTGGGCCTCTTCTTCGCCACCATGCTCAACATGGGCGGCCGGAAGGGGCGGGCGGGGGTCAGCGGGGTGCGCGGCTCGTCGTTCTACCGCACGGTCTACTTCTTCCCCCAGGTGCTCTCCGTCGTGATCATCGCGCTGCTCTGGAAGGAGGTCTACCACCCGAACAAGGGCCTGCTCACCAGCGCCCTGAACAGCGTCGGCCTCGCCGCGCCCACCTGGCTCGGCGACCCGCGGACCGCCTTCTGGTGCGTCCTCGCCGTGATGATCTGGAGCAACGTCGGCTTCTACGTGGTGCTCTTCGGCGCGGCCATGTCGGCCATCCCCAAGGAGATCTACGAGGCGGTCATGCTCGACGGCGCCTCCCGGCTGACCACGCTGCGCAAGGTGACCATCCCGCTGCTCTGGGACACCGTCCAGGTCGCCTGGGTCTACCTGGCCATCTTCGCCCTCGACGGGTTCATCCTGGTGCAGCTGATGACCAACGGCGGCCCCAACTTCTCCACCGACGTCATCGGCGTGCGGATGTACGACACGGCGTTCGGCAGCGAGACCAAGTTCGGCTACGCCTCGGCGATCGGCGTGGTGATGTTCTTCCTGACCCTCACGGTGGCGGTGCTGGCGCTGCGGGCCAGCAAGCGAGACAGGATCGAGTACTCGTGACGACTCTGGACAAGCCCGCCCCCGTGGCGCTGCCCGCCGAGCCCGCCGGCCCCGCCGACCGCCCGGTACGCCGCGAGCTCGGCGTCGCCAACGTGCTGTCGCACGGCTTCCTGCTGTTCTGGGGCGCGCTGACCGTACTGCCGCTGCTCTGGATGTTCATCAGCTCGTTCAAGAGCAACGCGGAGATCCTGGCCGACCCGTGGGCGCTCCCCGGCGCGCTGCGCTTCGACAACTGGTCCCGCGCCTGGAGCGGGGCGCACATCGGCCAGTACTTCCTCAACAGCCTGGTGGTGGTCGCCGGCTCGGTCACCCTCACCATGCTGATGGGCGCCACCGCCGCGTACGTCTTCGCCCGCTACGAGTTCCGGGGCAAGCAGGTCGTCTACTACCTGTTCGTCGGCGGGCTGATGTTCCCCGTCTTCCTCGCCCTGGTGCCGCTGTTCTTCGTGGTGCGCAACGCCGGGCTCTTCGGCACCTGGACCGGGCTGATCCTGGTCTACGCGGCCTACTCGCTGCCGTTCACGGTGTTCTTCCTGACCGCCTTCTTCCGTACCCTGCCCACCGCCGTCGCGGAGGCGGCCCTGGTCGACGGCTGTGGTCACTTCCGGCTCTTCTTCCAGGTGATGCTGCCGATGGCGCGTCCGGGACTGATCAGCGTCGCGATCTTCAACTTCCTCAGCCACTGGAACCAGTTCCTGCTGCCCCAGGTGCTCATGCAGGGCGACGAGTCCAAGTGGGTGCTCGCCCAGGGGCTCGCCGCGCTCTCGGTCAACCAGGGCTACGCCGGCGACTACGCGCAACTCTTCGCCGGCCTCACGATCGCGGTGGTCCCCGTGCTGCTGGTCTACATCCTCTTCCAGCGCCAGGTCCAGTCCGGCCTGACCGCCGGCCAGCTCAAGTAGCCGCGTCCGTTACCGATCATCGGGGTCGGGCGGCGGGCACGGCTCGCTCCGGGCGGCGCGAGCGGCTCGCCCGTCTCGTCGCCTGACCGTCTGTGATCGACGGGCAGGGAGGGCGGCGGGTGGGTCGCACTCGCTGTCGAGTTGCCCCATCCATAGGACCACCACGCCGTCTGTAGGACCACCACCCCGTGCTGGCGCCGGAGTGCACTCCCGGACCCGCTGCGCAGAAGCGCGTGGGCATCTCCTCCGCACCCGCTTCGAACGCCACTGGGGTGACCGGTCGTGCTGGTGGCGGCTGCCGGCCAGGGACGTCCTGTCCGCCTGGCGCGGATCTCGTGGCCGCGCAGATAGGGCGGGTGCGTGTCGCTCCTGCCTCTGGGACGGCCCGCCCGCGCCCGTGGCGAACGAGGTTGCACACCCCGGAACGGCCCGGCGACGGTGTGAAGGAGTCGCGCTGGTCGGGCTGATCCGGCTGCTCGCGACGGTGGTCTCATAGATGGGGCAGCTCGACAGCGACCGCGCACCCGTGTCGCGGCACTCTCGTCCCGCAGATTGACGGCCTCGCCGCCTTACCGATCCCGGACCCGCCAATCCAGGCCCGCCGATCCCAGACCCATCGCGCCCCAGACCGGCCCGCGCCCCAGACCGGCCCGCGCCCCAGTTCGGCCCGCGCCCCCAGACCGGCCCGTGCCCCAGGGCCGCCGCGTTCCAAAGCCGCCGCGCTCCCACAGGCGCCGTGACCGAGCCGGGCTGGGATGGGCGTCGGCGCCGGTCAGGTGGTCGGTGGCACCAGGAGGGCATGCAGGGCGACCGGGTCGGCCACCTCGGGCAGGTCGCGGGCGGCGAGCCAGGCCGCGGCGGCGGCGCCGTCGCCGGCGCTGTGCAGCGGCGCGTCGGGCCACCTCCGGCCGACCTCCGCCCGGACCGCCGCGGCGAGCGGGGTGTCGCCGGTCAGCAGGCCGCCGCCGAGCACGATCGGGGAGGCGTCGCCGGCCGGGCGGATCCGCGCCGCGCTCCGCGCCAGGTGCGTGGCGGCCTCGTCGATCAGCCCGCCGGCCACCGGCTCGCCGTCGACGGCGGCGGCGACCACGAGGGGCGCGAGCCGGGCCAGTTCCACGGGGGGCCGCCGGGTCACCGCCTGGACCAGGGCGTCGACGGTGTCCCGGGGTCGGGCCGCCACCTCGGCGGAGCCCAGCAGCTCGGTGAGCACCCCGGTCGCCAGCCGGCCCGGCGCGTGCCCCCGGTCGAGGTCGGCGAGCAGCCGGCGGACCGCCTCCCGGCCCAGCCAGAAGCCCGAGCCCGCGTCGCCGAGCAGCCAGCCGTGACCGTCGGCGACCCGGTCCAGCCGTAGCTCGCGGACGCCGGCGGCGATCGCCCCGGTGCCGGCGATGAGCACCGTGCCGTCGGGGCTCGCGGTGCCCGAGGCGTACGCGACCAGCGCGTCGCCGTGCACCGCGTACGGGCAGCGCAGGCCGGCGTCGCGCCAGGCCCGGTCGAAGGCGTCCCGGCCGGCCGGGTCCGCGAGCAGTCGGCCCGCCCCGGCCAGCCCGATCGTGCCGCCGCGCACCCGGGCGGGATCGACGTCGGTGAGCGCCTCCCGCAGGGCGGCCAGGAGCTCGCCGGCGGCCCGCTCGGCGCCGTGGCTGGTGGGGTTGCCGCCGCCCGCCCGTCCGCTGCCCAGCCGCCGCCCGTCCAGGGCCAGGGCGGTCGCCCGGGTGGACGTACCCCCGACGTCGAGACCGACCACGACGCTGTCGGACATCCGCACCCACCCCTCCGATCGACGCCGCATTCATGCTGGTCGGCCCGGCGGCGGCGGGCAAGGGGCGGACGGGTTCCCGGGCTGTGCGCCAGGTAACAGTTTGAAAACTTCGCCCACAGCCTTGACACGGAGGGGCTTTCAGTAAGAACTTTTACCACTAACAGTTAACAGTCTTTTCGGAAAGGTGCCCCATGGTTGATCACGAGGTGGACACCTCCGCGGGGACCGCGGTGGTCGACGCCGGCGCGGTCGACCGGCGGGGGGCGCTCGGGATCGGCTCCGAAGGCGTGCTGGCGCGGGTCCGGGCCGGCGCGGGTGAGCTGACGGGGGCACTGCGCCGCGTCGCCGAGCACGTGCTCAGCGACCCCGAGGCCGCCGCCCGGGCGACGATCGTGGAGCTGGCCGAGCGCAGCGGCACCTCCCCGGCGACGATCACCCGGTTCTGCCGGGCGATGGGCTTCGAGGGCTACGCCGACCTGCGACTCGGCATCGCCGCGGAGACCGGCCGGGCCCGCTCGGCGGGCTGGACCGTCGACATCGGACGCGAGATCCAGCCGAGCGACCCCCTCTCCCGGGTGCTCGACCAGATCATGGCCGCCGACACCCGCGCGATGCACGACACCGCCGCGCTGCTCGACCTCGCCGAGGTGGAACGGGCCGCCGTCGCCATCGCCGGGGCGTCCCGGGTGAACATCTTCGGGGCCAGCGGCAGCGCCCTGGTCGGCGAGGAGATGCAGTTCAGCCTGCACCGCATCGGGGTGGCGGCCTGGGCCTGGAACGACGTGCACGAGGGCCTCGCCAGCGCGGCCCTGCTGCGCCAGGGCGACGTGGCGCTCGGCATCTCGCACACCGGCCAGACCCGGGAGACCATCGAGATGCTCGCCGAGGCGGGCAGCCGGGGCGCGACCACCGTGGCGCTGACCGGGTTCCCGCGCTCGCAGCTGGCCGAGCTGGCCGACATCGTGCTGCTCACCGCCAGCCAGGCCACCACCTTCCGCCCCGACGCGCTGTCCGCCCGGCACCCGCAGCTGGTCGTGCTCGACCTGCTCTACATCGCCGTCGCCCAGCGCACCCACGACCGCGCCCACGCGGCCTTCCGGCGTACCGCCCAGGCCGTCGACGGGCACAAGGCCGCGAAGGGGGCCACCGCATGATCAGCGCCCAGGGGTACGCCGACGCCGTCCGGCCGGTGCTCGACCGCCTCGTCGACGCCAGCGCCGACGGGATCGGCGCCGCCGCCGACCTGATCACCGCCAGCCTGCGCGCCGGCGGGGTGCTCCAGGCGTTCGGCGCCGGCCACTCCGAGGCGTTCGCCGCGGAGCTGGTCGCCCGGGCCGGCGGCCTGGTGCCCACCAACCGGCTCTCCCTGCACGACCTGGTGCTGCACGGCGACGCCCCGCGCGACGTGCTCGCCGACCCGAAGCTGGAGCGCGACCCCGCCGTCGCCCACCAGCTCTACGCGCTGGCGGCCCCGCAGCCGCGGGACGTGTTCGTGGTGGCGTCCCAGTCCGGCATCAACGGCTCGGTGGTCGAGCTGGCGACGCTGGTCACCGGCCGCGGCCACCCGCTGATCGCGGTCACCTCGGTCGCGCACACCGCACGGGTCGCCCCGCGGCACCCGTCCGGGCGGCGCCTCGCCGACCTCGCCGACGTCG
Source organism: Micromonospora sp. NPDC023633 (assembly GCF_040640035.1). NCBI lineage: Bacteria > Bacillati > Actinomycetota > Actinomycetes > Micromonosporales > Micromonosporaceae > Micromonospora > Micromonospora sp. NPDC023633. Next base: position 8,198 of record NZ_JBFABB010000143.1, read on the forward strand.
TGCTGGACAACGGCGCGCCGTACGGCGACGCACTGCTGCCGCTCGAGGGCGGCGGCGCGGTCTGTGCGGTCTCCTCGGTCACCGCGGCGCTGCTGGCGCAGCTGCTGACCGCCGAGGTCGTACGACGGTTCCACCAGGCCGGGGAGGTACCCCCTATCTACCTCTCCGCCAACGTCCCCGGCGGGGACGAGCACAACCACGCCCTCGAGTCGCGGTACGCCGGGCGCCTCCGGCGGACCGCCTGACCCGAACACCACAAGGAGAGACGACGATGTCGATTACCCCCGACAACCCGGCCGACCTGAGCCGCCGGACCGTGCTGCGTCGGGCCGCCGCGGTGGGCCTGCTCGCCACCCCGGCCGCCGGCCTGCTGAGCGCCTGCGCGACCAGCGGCGGCGACGAGAAGAACGAGCAGGTCGCCGGCGGCACCAAGAGCGCCACCAACCCGCTCGGCGTCGCCGAGGACGCGCCGATCGAGGTGGTCATCTTCAACGGTGGCTACGGCGAGAAGTACGCCACCGACGTGCACCAGCCGCTGTACAAGAAGGCGTTCCCGAAGGCCGAGATCAAGCACCAGTCGACCCAGGCCGTGTCCACGGTGCTCCAGCCGCGGTTCGCCTCGGGCAACCCGCCGGAGTTCGTCAACAACTCCGGCGAGAAGCTGATCGACTTCGGCTCCCTGGTCGCCGACGGCCAGCTGATGGACCTCACCGAGCTGTGGGACGCCCCGTCGGTCGACGACCCCAACAAGAAGGTCCGCGACACCGTGGTGCCGGGCACCGTCGAGGCCGGTTCGTTCAACGGCAAGCCGTACGTCCTGTACTACGTCTCCACCGTCTTCGGCATCTGGTACTCGGGCAAGCTGTTCAAGGACAACGGCTGGGCGCCGGCGAAGAACTGGTCGGAGTTCACCGCCCTGCTCGACCAGATCAAGGCCAAGGGCATCACCCCGTACGGCTACGCCGGGGCGAACGCCGCGTACTACCAGTGGAACGTGATCCTCACCCACGCGGCGAAGATCGGCGGCACGGACGTGCTGAAGAACATCGACAACCTGGAGGACGGCGCCTGGCAGCAGGACGCGGTCAAGCAGGCCGCCGAGGCGTGGGCCGAGATCGGCGCCAAGTACGTCGACAAGAGCTTCGAGGGGCTCAAGCACACCGACGTGCAGCTGCGCCAGAACCAGTACAAGCTGGCCTTCTACCCCAGCGGGGACTGGCTGGAGGGCGAGCAGAAGAAGGACACGCCGTCCGGCTTCGAGTACCAGCTAATGCCGGTGCCGAGCCTGTCCGCCTCGGACAAGCTGCCGGGCACGGCGCTGCGGGCGACCGCGGGTGAGGGCTACTTCGTCTCGGCCAAGAGCAAGAACCCCAAGGGCGGCCTGGAGTACATGCGCCAGATGCTCTCGGTGGCCGGCGCGAAGGGCTTCACCGAGGTGGTCAAGGCCCCGACGGTGGTCACCGCCGGCTCGGAGGGCTACGCCTTCCCGCCCGGCGTGGCCAGCTCGCAGAAGGCGCTCAAGGCCGCCGGCCAGGACGTGTTCAACCTGTACTTCGACGGCTGGTACAAGGAGCTCGACACGGAGGCCCGCACGGCCACCAACGAGCTCATGTTCGGCCGGATCAAGGCGGACGCCTTCGTGGAGCGGATCCAGAAGCGCGCCGACGCGATCAAGAAGGACAGCTCCATCGCCAAGTTCAAGCGCTGATCGGAGCGTGAGGTCATGCGGCACGGCAAGTATCCGTTCGTGATCGGGTTCCTCTTCGTCCCGGTCACGCTGTACGTGGTCTTCGTCATCGCGCCGTACGCGCAGGCGTTCCAGATCTCGATGACCAACTGGCGAGGGCTCTCGGCCCCGCAGTGGGTGGGCTTCGACAACTTCCGGAGGTTGTTCGACGACGACAACTTCTGGAAGGCGGTCCAGCACCACGGCGTACTGCTGCTTGCCCTGCCGCTGATCACCATCGCCATCGCGCTGTTCTTCTCGTTCCTGCTCAACGTGGGCGGCAAGAGCAGCGGCGGGCAACGCCAGGGGGTCTGGGGGTCGAAGTTCTACCGGGTGGTGTTCTTCTTCCCCCAGGTCCTGGCGGTGGCCATCATCGCGGTGCTGTTCCAGATGGTCTACCGGCCGAACGAGTCCGGCCTGATCAACGGCGTGCTGATGAAGCTCGGCTTCGACCCGGTGCTCTTCCTGGTCCGGCCGAACCTGGCGCTCTGGTCGATCATCGGCGTGCTGGTCTGGCAGGCGGTCGGCTTCTACGTGGTGCTCTTCTCGGCGGGCATGGCCTCCATCCCCGGCGAGATCTACGAGGCCGCCGAGGTGGACGGGGCGAGCCGGGTGACGCTCTTCTTCCGGGTCACCCTGCCGCTGCTCTGGGACACCCTCCAGGTCGCCTGGGTCTACCTGGGCATCGCCGCGTTCGACGCGTTCGCCATCGTCTCGGTGCTCTCGGTGGACGGCGGCGGCCCGGACGGCGCCACCACCGTGCTGGCGATGGAGATCTACCGCAACGCCTTCGTCTACTCGAAGTACGGCTACGCCTCGGCCATGGGCGTGGCGCTGTTCTTCCTCACCCTCACGTTCGCGGCGTTGACGCTGCGGCTGACCAAGCGGGAAAGCGTGGAGTACTGATGAACCCGCAGACGACGCTGCCGCCGACACCGGCGGCGCTACCGCCGAAGACCGTCAAGCCGGGCACCGCGGGTGGGCGCGGAGGCAGGGGCCGACGCTCGGAGGTACGGCTTCTCGCCAACCTCGGGCACGTGGCGCTCGCGGTCTGGGCGGTGATCGTGATCGTGCCGATCCTCTGGACGTTCCTCGCCTCGTTCAAGAACACCACGGAGATCTTCAGCAGCCCGTGGACCCTGCCGGGCGAGCTGCGGTTCGAGAACTACGCCCGGGCGTGGAACAAGGCGAACGTCGGGCGCTACTTCCTGAACAGCGTGATCGTGGTGACGTGCAGCACCTTCGGCACCATGCTGCTCGGCTCGATGGCCGCGTACGTGCTGGCCCGCTACAAGTTCTGGGGCAACCGGGCGATCTACTACCTGTTCGTCTCGGGGCTGGCCTTCCCGGTCTTCCTCGCCCTGGTGCCGCTCTTCTTCGTGGTGAAGAACCTGGGGCTGCTGGACACCCACACCGGGGTGGTGCTGGTCTACATCGCCTACTCGCTGCCGTTCACGGTGTTCTTCCTGGCCGCGTTCTTCAAGACGCTGCCGTCGTCGGTCGCCGAGGCGGGGATGATCGACGGCTGCTCGCACACCCGGCTCTTCTTCCAGGTCATGATGCCGATGGCGAAGCCGGGCCTGATCAGCGTCGGCATCTTCAACATCATCGGCCAGTGGGGGCAGTACCAGCTGCCGCTCGTGCTGCTCTCCAACGCCAAGGACAAGTGGGTGCTCACCCAGGGCATCGCGGACATCTCGGTGAACGCCGGCTACGAGGCGGACTGGTCCGGCCTCTTCGCCGCCCTGACCATCGCCATCCTCCCGATGATCGTCGTGTACGCGATCTTCCAGCGCCAGATCCAGTCCGGCCTCACCTCCGGCGCGGTGAAGTGACCCGGTCGGGTCATGGATGCCAGGAGCGCCACAGGGCGGCGTACGGGCCGCCGGCCCGGACGAGCTCGTCGTGACTGCCGAGTTCGGTGATCCGGCCCCCCTCCAGCACCGCCACCCGGTCGGCGTCGTGGGCGGTGTTGAGGCGGTGCGCGATCGCGATGACGGTCCGCCCGGTGAGCAGGGCGGCCAGGGCCCGCTCGGTGCGCCGGGCGGTGGTCGGGTCGAGAGCGGCGGTCGCCTCGTCGAGGATCAGCGTGTGCGGGTCGGCGAGCACCAGCCGGGCCAGCGCGAGCTGCTGGGCCTCGGCCGCCCCGAGCTGGTGCGCCCCGTCGCCGAGGAGGGTGTCGAGGCCGTCGGGCAGGCGGGCGTACCAGTCGGCGCCCACCGTGGCCAACGCCGCGCGCATCCGGTCGTCGGAGGCGTCCGGGGCGGCGAACGCGAGGTTGTCGCGTAGCGAGCCGATGAAGACGTGGTGCTCCTGGGTGACCAGGGCGATGCGCCGCCGGCGCTCGGCCGGGTCCAGGTCGGTCACCGGGCAGCCGCCGACGCTGACGACCCCCTCCCGGGGCGCGTCGATGCCGGCGAGCAGCCGCGCCAGGGTGGACTTCCCGGCCCCCGACGGCCCGACGAGCGCCAACCGCTCGCCGGGCCGCACCTGGAGGTCGATGCCGTGCAGCACGTCGGGTCCGCCGCCGTACGCGAACCGGGCTCCCCGGACGACCAGCCGCTCGTCCACCGGCGCGGCGGCCCGGCCGGGCTGCTCCGGCGGCACCTGGCCGACGCCGAGCACCCGGGCGAACGAGGCGAAGCCGCGCTGCGCCTGCTCCGTCCATTGGAGGATCCGGTCCAGCGGCTCGATCGCCTGTTGCAGGAAGAGCGTGGCGGTGACCACCGCGCCGAGGGACACCTCGCCCCGCGTGAGCAGGAGCCCACCGACCAGCAGCAGCGCGGCCACGGGCAGCGGGTAGCTGGCCTCCACCACGGTGAAGAACACGGTGCGCAGCGCCAGGGTCGCCCGCCGGGCGGCCCAGACCCGGGCGATGCGCGCGGTGCCGTGCCCGATCCGTTCGTCGGCGAGGCGGAACGCCTCGACCGTACGGGCGCCCTCCGCGGTGGTCGTCAGCGTCTCCGTCAGCTCGGCGGCGGCCGCCCCCTCGGCCAGGTACGCCGGGCTGGCGCGCCGCAGGTACCACCGGGTCACCAGCGCGATCGTCGGCAGCCCGGCGAGCGCGGCCAGCCCGAGCAGCGGGTGCAGCAGGAACACCGCCCCGAACAGCAGTGTCAGCTGCACCGAGGCGACGACGATGGTGGGCACCACGTCCCGGACGGTGGTGCCCACCGTCGCCACGTCGACCGAGCTGCGGGTCGCCAGGTCCCCGGAGCCGGCGCGCTCGACGACGCCGACGGGCAGGTTCAGCGTCCGCTCGACGAACTCCTCGCGCAGCCGGGCCACGGCGCGCTCGCCGAAGCGGTGGCCGGCGTAGCGCGCGTACCGCGACAGCAGCGCCTGGACCAGCACGGCCGCGCCGATCGCCAGGGCGAGCCGGTCGACGGTGGCGACGCCGGCCCCGGCGGACACCCGGTCGACGATGGTGCCGAGCAGCCACGGCGGGGCGAGCCCGGCGACCGTCGCGGTCGCGTGCAGCGCCAGCACGACCGCGACGGCGCGCCGGTCCCGGGCGATCAGCTGGCGCGTCGCCCGGCGCACGGTGGCCCGGTCGGCGACCGGCAGCCCGCTCACCGCAGCGCCTGCTCGGCGTCGGCGTCGCCTCGGGCCACGAGCCGGCGGTAGCCCGGGTCCCGATCGAGCAGGTCGGCGTGGGTGCCGGTGGCGGTGACCCGCCCCGCGACCAGGTGCGCGACCTCGTCGGCCCGTCCCAGCAGCAGTGGCGAGGTGGTGAGCACGACGGTGGTCCGTCCGGCCCGCGCGCGGCGCAGCCGCTCGGCGATCCGCGCCTCGGTGTGCGCGTCCACCGCCGAGGTCGGCTCGACGAGGATCAGCACCTCCGGCTCGGCGAGCAACGCCCGGGCCAGCCGGACCCGTTGCCGCTGGCCGCCGGAGAGGGAGCGGGCGCGGGTGTCCAGCGGGGTGTCGAGCCCGCGCGGCAGGGCGTCGACGACGTCCTCGGCCGACGCGTCGTGCAGGGCGGAGGCGAACCGCTCGCGGTCGCCGTCGGGCCGGGCCCCGCGCAGCACCTCCCGCAGCGTCCCGGCGAACAGGTAGGCGTCGTGGTCGGCGACCAGGATGCGGGCCCGCACCTGCTCCAGTCCGACGCCGGTCAGCGGCACGCCGCCCCAGGTGGCGTCGCTGACGGTGTACCGGCCGAGCCGGTCGGCCAGCGCGAGGGCGTCCGCCGGGTCGGCGGCGGCCACCGCGGTGAGGCGGCCGGCCGGGACGGTCAGCCCGCTCGACGGGTCGTGCAGGTCGGCGGGACCGACGGGGGCCGCGACCGGGCCGGCGGGGACCGGGCCGGCGGGGACCGGGCCGGCGGGGACCGGGCCGGCGGGGACCGCCGGCTGCCGGCTGCCGGGAACCGTCGCCGCGCCGGCGCGGGCCGGCGTGTCGCGTGGCCCGCCGACGTCGTCCGGCGTGATGGCGAGCAGGGCGACGATCCGGCGGGCCGCGACCCGGCCCCGGATCAGCTGGTGGCCGCCCTCCAGCAGGAACCAGACCGGCACGACGAGTGTCGCGACGTAGCCGTAGACCGCGACCAGCTCCCCGACGCTGATGTCGCCGGTGACCGTCATCCGGGCCGACAGCCACACCACCGCCGCGAGGAACAGCCCGGGGACGGCCACCGTCGCCGCGTCGATCCAGCTGTTCACGGCGCCGACCCGGTACCCCTCGGCGAGCAGGTCGCGGGAGCGGGCCGCGTACCGGCGGGCGAACAGGCCCCGGCCACCCACCCCGGCGAGCACCCGCAGTCCGGCCACGATGTCGCCCGACCGGGCGGTCAGCTCACCCTGCTGCTGCCGGTAGACCGACTCCGCCCGCTCCAGCCGGCGCAGCAGGGGAGCGACGACCAGGACGACCGACGGCACGCCCACCAGCACGCAGAGCGCGAGCAGGGGCGAGATCGACCAGAGCACGACGGCGACGACCAGGTACGCGACGACCGCGCCGACGCCGGGCCCGGTCACCGTCATCACCAGCGCCGCCCGGTCGATGTCGGTGCCGCCGACCGTGGCCACCTCGCCCGCCGCGGCCCGGCGCGGCAGCACGGCGCCGACCCGGGACAGCTGGCGGAGCACCACGGCGGCGGAGCGCGCCTTCGCGTCCTCCCGGATGAAGGTCATCGTGCGGTGCCGCATGATGCCCAGCCAGGACAGCCCGACGCCGGCGACGACGATCGCCGCCGCCCACAGGGCCAGGACCCGGGTGTCGCCGGTGCGCAGTCCGTCGTCGACGGCGCGGGAGATCAGGTAGGGCCGGACCGACAGGCCGGTCATCCAGGCCGTGCCGAGCAGGCTGCCGCGCAGCACCCGCCACGGCTGGCAGCGGACCAGCCACCACAGGTACCGCAGTGGCCCCCTGGTGTCTCCAGTGCCGGGCTCGGGATGGGGGATACGTGGTGGCACCGGCCCACGCTACCGAGCCGGGGCACCGCCGCACCGCCCCGTTCCCACCGCCTGCCGCCGTGTCGTCGCCGCCGGTCGCGGCCGACCCGCCCGGCCCGGGGGCGCGACGGCGGTTGGTGGGTGAAGTGTCGCAGGGGCGAGGCAGAATCACGTCCGTGCTGGTGGCGGTGGTCTCGGACGAGCGGGGTGGGGGAGCGCTGCGGCCCCTCGACGCCGCCGGGCGCCCGGCCGGCCCGGTGCAGCCGGTCGCCGACCTGGCCGCCGCCGTCGCGGCGCGCGAGGCGGCGGAC
>NZ_JBFABB010000144.1:0-15463 GCF_040640035.1 Micromonospora sp. NPDC023633
CCGCGGCGGCTGCCCGCCACAGCGCGCCGGCGGCGGCCCGTTGCGCCTTCGTCGGGGCCGCGCTCCGGCTGCCACGACCGGCCGCGCCAACCGCCTTTCCGGTACGCCCGGTCCGGCCAGCAGCCGCGCCGGCACTGTCCGGGGTGGCCGGCCTGGCGGTGGTGGACGGCGGATCGGGGTGGGCGGCCGGGTCGGCGACCGGGCAGGCGAGCAGGACCGCCGTGCGGTGCAGGCAGCGGGGCGTCAGCAGGCAGCTGCACCGCGCCTGGTACGGGTCGGTGACCGCGCCGGTCGGCCCGGGCGTCAGGGTGACCAGCGCCTCCGGCCCGCAGTCGACCGACACGCCCCCGTCGGCCCGGCCGACCGGTACGCCGGCCAGCCGTTCGACGGTGGCGTCCAGCCGCCTGTGCAGCCGGGGCGGCAGGGCCGCCACCGCCGCGGCGGCGACTCCCGGCAGCACCGGCGGCAACCGGTCGGTGTCTGCGGCGGTGGCTGTGCGGTCCGTCAACGTGATCCTCCGCGAATGCGGTCGCCCACCCAGCGGGCGAGTTCGAGCGGGCTGAGAGCGGCGACCGGCATCCCGGCCGCGACGAGCTGCTCGGCGACCGGCACCGAGTAGCAGGGCACTCCCCTGTCGTTCAGCGCGGCGCAGCCGAGCAGGTGCACGCCGGAGCCGGCCAGCGTGCGGACCTCGCCGAGCAGCCCGGCCAGCGGGTAGCCCTCCTCGAAGTCGCTGACCACCGCGACGATGGTGCGGCTCGGCACGGTCACCAGCGAGCGGGCGGCGGCCAGCCCGGCGGCGATGTGCGTACCGCCGCCGACGCGCACCTCCAGCAGCAGCGACAGCGGGTCGTCGACCCGGTCGGTCAGGTCGACCACCTCGGTGGAGAACGCGAGGAAGTGGGTGGACAGGGTGGGCACCCCGCCCAGCACGGCGGCGGTCAACGCCGACCACACCACCGACGCCTCCATCGAGCCGGATACGTCGACCACCAGAACCAGCCGCCAGTCGGCCTCCCTGCGGGTGCGGGTGTTGAAGATGGGGCGCTCCGGCACCACCACCGTCCGGCCGTCGCCGAGCCGCTGGGTGTGCGCCAGGTTCGCCCGCAGCGTACGGGCGAGGTTGATCCGGCCGCCGGGGCGGCGGGACGGACGCGGGTTGGTCAGCCCGGTCAGCGCCGGACGCACCTGGGTGGCCAGCTGCTTCGTCAGCTCCTCGACCAGCCGCCGCACCAGTGGCCGCAGCTTGGTCAGCTGCCCCTCCGGCAGGCCGCCGGCCAGCGACAGCACCGAGGTCAGCAGTTCCATCGAGGGGCGCACCGCGGCCGGGTCCAGCTCGGTGAGCACGTCGGTACGGCCGCTCTCGGCCGCCCGGGCGATGACCTCCTCGCGTACCGCGGTGCCGAACAGCGCCTCGAGTTCGTCGGCCCACTCGCGGGCGGTCGGGAAGGAGGCCTCCTGGCCACCGCCGCCCGCCTGGCCGAGGTCGGTGGCGCCCTCGCCCTGGCCCGCCCCGTACAGCTCGTCCAGGGCGCGGGCGTAGCGGCGGGCGTCGGCCGGCAACCGGTCGGGTTGGCGGCCGAGCAGCAACCGCCACCGGTCGGTGGGGGTGAGCCGGGCGTCCGGCGTGTCCGGCCCCGGCGGGCTGCCGGCGTCGCTGGGGGCGTCGGTGGAGCCGGCCGGCGCGCCCGGGACGGGGATGTCGCGGGCGAGCAGGGCGGCCCGGCCGGCCGCGTCGGCGGCGGCCCAGCGGGCCAGCAGCTCGGGCGGGGCGGACAGGGTCAGGTCGAGCCGGTCGCCCAGCCGTTCGGTGACGGTGTGCAGCAGCCGGTCCCGCGCCGCCGGGGTGAGCACGTCGAACCCGCCACGCAGCGCCGGCAGCCGGTCCAGGAAGTCGGCGTCGGGGAGCCGCTCGATCCGCTCCAGCAGCGGGTCCAGCGCGGCTGGGGCGGACTGCAGCAGCGGGTGCGCGCCGGTGAGCAGACCACCGAGCGTCCGGTGCAGCTGCCGCCGGGTGTCCGGTCCGGTCGCCGCGTCGATCCAGCCGGCCATTCGGGTGCCCAGGGTCTCCAGATCGGTCAGGTCGAGCAGCACCCGGGCGGCCAGGGCGGCGCCCTGGATCAGCGGCGAACCCGTCCGGGCCAGGTGGCCGAGGGCCTCGTCCAGGCGCAGGCCGATCCGGTCCTCGCCGGCCCGGACCGCGAGGTCGACCAGCGCGGCGGCGTCGGCGGCGGCGTCGCTGCCGGCCAGGCCGGGCAGCCCGCGCACCGCCGCGTCCAGCAGCACGACGGCCAGCTCGGCCGCCCGGGCCCGGCCGTCGGCGGTGGTGCCGGGCAGGTGTTCGCGGCGCAGCGCCTCCAGCAGGTCCAGTGCGGCCAGCAGCTCGGGCAGCGTGCCGGTGCCCGGCAGCACCACGGCGGCCAGCTCGAGCCGGTCGGTGACCAGCTCCGGCAGGTCGCACCGGGCGGCGTCGCGCAGCCCGGTGAGCAGCTGCGCGGCGGTGGGTCCCCCGTCGGCGGCCTCGCGGCGGAACCGCTCCCGCAGGGTGCCGGCCGCGGCCAGCGCCGCGGTCACCCCGCGTACGCCGACCAGGTCCAGCCGGGCCGCCACGGACGGCGTCCAGGCCAGCTGCCAGCGGGTGGTCAGGGCGGCACCGTCGCCGGTGCCGGACACCGCGATCGCTTCGCCGTAACCGACGCCGCAGACCTCGAGGCGTTGCAGCAGGATCTCCCGCCGCCCGTCCAGCTCGGTGCGCAGCGGGTCCAGCCGGACCTCGCGGGGCTTCGGGCTGTCCGGGTTGGGCAGCCGCAGTGTGGTGAGTTCCGCCTCGACCGCCGGGCCGAGACCGGAGCGCGGCGTACCGGGGGCGATGCGGCCCCGGTCGGCGCCGACGAGCACGGTCTCCAGTGCCTTGGCCAGCGCCCGGCCACGGCCGAGCAGTTCACCCTGGCCGAGCACCGTGGTCACCGCCTCCAGCACCTCGCCCCGGCCGGGGGCGGGCAGGTCCCGCAGCCGGGCCAGGTCGCCGGCGAGCCGTACCGTCTCGGCGGCCTCACCGGTACCGGCGGTGTGACCGGCCGCGCGGAGCTCCCGGCACAGGTCGGTAACCGCCCGCGCGGCGGCGGCGCGGATCCGTTCCGGGTCGCCGGCGGCGGTGTAGACGGACTGCTGCCAGCGCGGGTCGCGGATCCCGGCCGGGTAGCCGGACCGGGAGTCGAGCAGGTCGAACGCGTACGGCACCAGCGAGGTGACCGCCGTGCCGCCGCCGTCGGTGCCGGCCGGTCCGGGCGGGGTCGTCACGGACCGGACCGGGTCGGCCGGTGCGGTGCCGGGCCGGGTGGGCGCGGCGGTGGCATCGACGTCGGCGGTCGGCGGGGTGGCGAGCAGGGCCGGGGCGTGGAAGGCGCCGACGACGGCGGCGACCCGCCGGCCGTCGACGCCGGCCTCGGCCAGCACCCGGCGCATGTGCCGCTCGCGGGCCAGGTCTCGCGCCGGCACGCCGTCGCGGTTGGCGCTGTCGGTACGCATCGCCCAGCCGACGCCGAGCGCGGCCCGGCGGACCGCCTCGGGCGGGCAGCCGGGGGCACGCACCTCGACCACCCGGTCCCACAGGTCGTCGCCGTCGCGGCCGGTGCCGCTGGCGCTGAGCGCGGCGGCGTAGGACCGGCGCAGGCCGGGCACCGGCTCACCGTCGGCCGGGCCGGGATCGGCACCGGCGGTCGGGGCGGAGTCGGTGGTGTCGGCGGTCCAGCCGGGGTCGGCCAGCGGCAGGTCGCAGCAGACCACCTCGACGTCGCGCTGCCGGGCCCAGCGGATGGCGGCCAGTTCCGGGGAGAAGTCGGCGAACGGGTAGAAGCCCATCGGCCCGTCCGCACCGTGGCTGCCGACCAGGGCCAGCGGGGCCCGGGCGGCCGGATCGGACAGGTACGGCAGCCAGCGCTGGAAGTCGGCCGGCAACTCGATGCAGACCACCTCGGCCCCGGCGGCGTCCAACAGCGCCGGGACCGCCGCCGCCAGGGCCGGGCTGTGATGCCGCACCCCGATCAGGTACGGCCGGACGGAACCGGCGAGGGCGTCGACCACGGCGCGCGGATCGGCCGCCGTCGCATCGACCGTCTTCGGGTCGACGGTCGGCGGGGCCGCACCGGGCGTACGGGAGAGGGTCGTCACCGCAGGTTCTCCCGCAGGTCCCAGAGCCGGCGCCACATCGCCGAGCCGTCCTCGGCGCGACGGCGCACCGGGCCGTCCCAGTAGCCGAGCAGCCGGGCGTGGTCGTTCTGGTCGTCCTTGCGGACCACGCCGAGCAGGTGCCCGGGCACCAGGTCGAGCGCGTCCCCGCCGGGCAGGTACGCGGCGGCCAGGCCGAGCGACACCGCCACCTGCACCGCCTCGGCGGTGGACATCACCGTGCCGGGCCGCTCCACGTCCCAGCCCTCACCCGACCGGCCGGAGCGCAGGTCGCGGAACACGGTGACCAGGGCGTCCAGCACCGCGTCGTCCACCGTGTACGCCGCGCCGGCGCGCTGCACGGCGGCGGTGGCCTGCTGGCGGACCAGGTCGGTCTCGACGTCCGCGTCCGAGATCGGGTGGATCGTCTCGAAGTTGAACCGGCGCTTGAGGGCCGAGGACATCTCCGACACGCCCCGGTCCCGCAGGTTGGCGGTGGCGATCACGGTGAACCCGGGCACGGCCCGGATCAGGCCGTCCTCGGTGCCGGAGAGCTCCGGCACGTTCATCCGCCGGTCGGACAGGATGGACACCAGCGCGTCCTGCACCTCGGGCAGGCAGCGGGTGACCTCCTCGATGCGGACCACCCGCCCGGTGCGCATCGCGGTCAGCACCGGCGAGTCGACCAGCGCCTGCGGGGTCGGGCCCTGGGCGAGCAGCAGGGCGTAGTTCCAGCCGTACCGGAAGGCGTCCTCGGTGGTGCCGGCGGTGCCCTGCACGGTCAGCGCGCTGGTGCCGCAGACCGCGGCGGCCAGCAGCTCGGACAGCATCGACTTGGCGGTACCGGGCTCGCCGACCAGCAGCAGTCCCCGCTCGCCGGCCAGGGTGACCACGCACCGCTCGACCAGGCTCCGCTCACCGACGAACTTCGCCGGGATGGTCATGCTGGCCGGCAGTTCGGTGCCGTCCGGGCCGGTACGCCGGTCGGCGGGCAGCTGCAACGCCTCGCCGTCGCTGCCCTGGATGAAGGTGACCACGGCACGCGGGGTCAGCGCCCAGCCCGGCGGCCGGGCCCCGTCGTCGTACGCGGCCAGGAACGCCAGCTCGGCGGCGTACCGCTGCTCGGCGGAGAGGACCTGGGCGGCGGTCTCCGGCGCCACGGTGGGGCGGACGTGTTCCGTCACGGTCACGGGTGTTCCTCGATCTTTCTCTGGTGCGGATGGGGGTGTTCGGGTCGGGGTCAGCGGTGGGTGCCGCGGGTGGGCAGGTTGTCGAACCGGGGCCGGTCGCCGTCGCGCAGGCGCTGCCAGGCCCGCCGGTAGAGCTCGGCGGCCGGCTCGAACGGCACGGTCACGCCGAGCCCGGCCGTACCGTCGGGTGCGAGGTCGAACAGGGCGACCTTCCAGCCCTCGATCGGTGCCTGCCCGCTGCCGCGTTCCAGCCACGGTCCGGGCAGGAACAGCGACCGGCCGGCCCGGGACCGGCTGGCCTCGACGACCAGGTCGGTGCCGGCCAGTTCGGCGCGCGCCGCCTTCAGCCGGGCCGGTTTCCAGCCGGTCCACTTCGCCGTGTTGCGGTCGGTCGGGTCCGGCATGGCCAGCAGCATCAGGTACACCGCCGCCGCGTCGGCGCCCAGGCCGTGTTCCCCGGCCACCTCGGCGACCAGGTCGGGCACCGACCGGGTCGGCTCCTGCGGCCACCAGGTCCCGTCGGCCTCCCGCGCGCCGCCGTCGGGCCCACTCGGCTCGCCGAGCAGCGCCGCGAAGCGCGGGTCGCGGACCAGGCGCAGCGCCACCTCCGTCGGGTACGGCTTGGCCGCGTCCTGGCGCAGCGCCGGCAGGTACGGGTCCGTCCCGTCGGCGTCGAGCAGGTCCGGCCGCAGCGCGGGCGACGGTTGGCTGTCGTGGGTGGCCAGGACGATGGCGCCGTACCGCTCCCAGCCCGGGCCGGTCTCCGACGGGGTGCCCGCCACCTGCCGGAACGCGGGCAGGGACACGTACTGGTCGAGGTCGAGCAGGAGGCCGGGGTTGGCCAGCCGGTCCCGGATCACGGCCAGCGCGGCCGGCAGCGCGGCCCGGCACGGGTCGCCGGCCGGCGTGTGGTGGGCGACCCAGGCCGCCAGGGCGACCGTGGAGCGCAGCACCTCACCGGTGAAGCCCGCCGCCCGGCTCTCGACCGGCCGGACCCGGTCACCCCTGACCTCGAAGGCCAGGTCGGTGCTCAGCTCGGCCGAACGGGACGGGTCGAGCAGCGCCGGCAACGCCTTCGCCGGGTCCCAGCCGGTGCGCACCGCGCGCACCGCTTCGGCGAGCAGTTGTTCGGGCACCACCACCCGGCGTCCCAGGGCGGCGTTCCACACCGCCGCGGCGGCGGCCACGTCCGGACCGTCGGTCCACAGCCGGGCCGGCTCGGCCGGCAGCAGCGCCGAGACCACGGCCCGCCGCAGCGTCGGCCTGGCCTCGCGCAGCAGCCCGAAGGCCAGCTTGACCTCGCCGACCTGCCTGATCCCGAGCGCCTTGCGCAGCTCCGGGGGCACGGTGTTCGCCGAGTCCGCGTACGGCAGGCCGGCCAACACCAGCTTCGCGGCCGTGGGGGTGACGCCGGTCAGCTCGGCGAACTGCTCGGCCGCCTCCGGCCGCCAGGGCAGCGGGCCGCGCGCGACCGCCTCGGCGAGGAAACCCGCCAGCCAGCCGGCCGGCCGTTCGTCGCCGACTGGCTCCGAGGAATGCGCCGTGTACGGCTCGGGCACGGCGAACACGCCGGCCGGGTCGTGGTGCAGCGCGTCGAAGTAGTAGCCGGTGGCCGTGCCGCGGGAGTTGAGGACGGCGAGGAACGCCCCGTCGGGCAGCGGCAGGACGCCCGGCCTCGGGTAGCGGCGCGAGCCGTCGGGGTTCTTCAGGTCGTCGTCGAGCAGCTGCAGCCTGCACCGGCGCCACCGTCCCGGCTCGGCCGCCGTGCTCAGGTCGAGCCGCTCCAGCTCCGCGAGCAGGGCGTGCAGCGTCTCCCGGTGCTCCTGCGGGGTGACCGCCGCGACGGCCCGGTAGGCGACGGCGGCGGCACCACCGAGCAGCGACCACCAGTCGAGGGCGGAGGGCAGCGGCGGCCCGTCGAGGTGCAGCCGCACGGTGGGCTCGCTCCCGCCGGTGGCGGACCGCCGGGCGGCGAACGCCTGGAACTGGGTGAAGGCGTGCGTCCCGTCGTTCGCCCCGTGCGCCGAGCCACGCAGACCGTCCAGCGCCGCGCTGAGCTGCCTGTCGGTGGGCCCGGTCACGGTGGCCGCCGGCGCCACGGCCGCCGGGGCGGACAACGACCTGGTGAGCCGTTCGGTCACCGCGTCCAGGTCGGTGCGCACCCGGGCGGCCAGCCGCAGCACCCCGACCACCCCGGCCAGCACCGCGTGGTGGCTGACCGTCGGCAACGTCGAGCGGACCAACTCGACCAGCGCGTCGGCGTCGTCTTCCTCGGTGGTGGTGGCGGCGGCGGGTCCGGAGCCGGCGGCGCCGACCATGGACGCCGGGACGGCGACGGGCAGGCCGGTGATGGCCTGCGTGGCCGCGGTCAACCCGGACCGGGTCGCCGCGCGGGCCCGCGCGGCCTCTTCGGCCAGGGCGGCGCGGCGTTCGTCGATGGCGACCTTGAGCAGCGCGGCGGCGGTCTCCCGGTCCATCCCGCGCAGGGCGGTGGAGCCGGCCGGATCCCGGGGCAGCAGGTTGCCGAGGAACTCCCAGGACGGCAGCGGGACGGCGTCGGGGTGGTAGTTCCGGCTGGACGGTGCTCCGGCGGCGGCCGACACCAGCCCGTCCGGGTCGACCAGGACGGGACCCTTGAGGACGGCCCGCGGCCGGTCGTCGCCGGGCAGCACCAGCGCCGCGATCGGCTCCCGTCCGGCGGCCACGGTGACGGTACGACCGGCCAGGTCCTCACCGCGTACCGAGCCGTCCGGCAGCGTGACGACGCGCCAGCCGAGCAGACCGTCCACCGGTACGGCGGCGGGGGTGGCCCGGTCGGACAGGGCCGGCCGCAGCCAGCTGGCCCCCTCCCGCAGGTGGCCTCCGTCGACCGGGAGGTCGGCCAGGAACCGGGGCAGGCTGCGCCGGCCGTGGGAGTTGGTGACCGGGTCGTACTCGCGCCAGCCGAGCGTGTCGTCCTCCTCGCCGTGCCGGTAGACCCAGTGGGAGGTGCCGTCGGTGATGACCGGCAGCTCGGACGGGACCACGGTGTCACCGGCGTGCAGCACGCCACCGCCGGTGGTCCGCCCGCCGCCCGCCAGCGGCAGGGTGATGCCCTTCCCGCGTGGCTGTTTGCTGCGGTACTCGCCCTGGATGGGCTGCGGTTCGCCGGGCGACGAGTGCCAGTAGCCGCGCAGGTCGTAGTCGAGCGCCTTGGAACGCCAGTAGACCAGCAGCTCGCCGTCGACGTAGTGGTAGCCGGGCTGACCCCACATGTCGCCGGCCGGAATGCGCAGGTCGTGGCGGAGCACGATGCCCTCGGCGCCGAGCACGCGTACCGTGGTCGGCCCGCCCAGGACCACGTACGGCCAGGCTTCCAGCCGGACCACCTCGACCCGGCGGTCGCCGCCGGTCACCTCCTGCCAGGCCAGCTCCCAGTCCGGCCAGCCCAGCTCGTCGATGAGCCCGCCGCGCAGGCTGCGGGCGACCCGCTCGGCCAGGTCGACGCCGAGCGCCTGGCCGAGGTCGCCGACCCCAGCGGGGTCACCGGATCCGTCGAGCTCGTCGGAGACCAGGCGCAGCGCCTCCACCGGGATCCTGCCCAGCCAGTCCACCGACGCCGGCAGGTACGGCAGCCCGGCGGCGAACCGGCCGCGGATCCGGGCCCGCAGCCAGTCGGTCAGCAACGGCCGGATGCCCGGCGTCTCCACCATCCGGCGCAGGGCGGGCGGCTGGTCGTCGAGCTGGTCGAGACCCCGGCGCAGGGCCGCGGCGAACCGGTCGTCGCCGGCCACCGCGAGCAGGTCCCGCTCTCCCCCAGCCTTGACCCAGCCCGCCAGGTCCAGGGCTTCGCGCTCCTTCGGCGCGGGCACCGGCAGGTCGAGGGCGAGCAGCAGGTCGAGCAGCTCCAGGTCCCCGTCGGCGGCGAGGGCCTCGCCGCGATCGGCCAGCTCGACGCGCAGCCGGTCGGCCATCCGCTCGACGAGCGGGTACAGCTGCGGCATCCGGCGGCGTAGGTGGCCGGAGTTGGCCCGGCTCACGAAGCGGCGCAGCCAACCGACGGAGCCGTCCTGCGGGCGGGCCGGGTCCGGCACGTCCGCGTCGGACAGTCCGGCGAGCGCACCGGTGTCGGTCAACAGGGCCAGCCAGGTGACCAGGTCGTCCCGGTCGGTGGGCATCAGGTCGAGCAGGCTGCCGCGGATCGCCGGGTCACGGCCGGCCAACGCCGTCACCGCCGGCAGGTGGGCCTTCCACCAGCCGGCCGGCGCCTCGGCGGCCACCGGCAACCGGAGCAGCTCGGTCAGGTAGGCCGCCTCCCGGTCGGTCACGGCGGCGGCGCCGGCCTTGCCGGCGGCCTTGGTGGCGGCCCGGACCAGCCGGTTCACCGCGCTGGCCGACTGCGTGGACGGCACCACGCCGGCGGCCGCGGCCCGCAGCGCCAGCCGGCAGAACCGCTCCAGCGCCTCGTCGGCCGGCAACTGTGCGGACAACTCCTTCGCGTAGCCGGCCAACGCGGTCGCGGACACTACCTTGGCCGACGCGAACTCCACGTAGACCTCGTCCAGCCGGTTCAGGTCGACCGGCAGACCGTGCTGCGCCTCCGCCTTGCGCGCCTTGTTGAACAGCTGCGTCGCGTACGCGTCCTGCCCGGCGGCCAGGAACACCCGGGCCGCCTGCTCGAAGAACGTCGGCAGGAAGTGCGGCAGCGTACGGGCGAGCCGGTCGGCGATGCCCTGGTGCCCGTCCAGGGCGGCCTTCGGCCGCGACCGGACCTGCTTGGCCAGCTTCTGCAACTCCGGCACCACCGCCAACGCGTGCCGGCCGTCCGCCGGGTGGTGCACCAGCACCCACTCGGGGAAGGCCAACGGGCGGCGGGGGCCCAGCCCGACGACGGCGGGCTGGGCGCCCGGCGTCAGGCCGAGGAACCCGACGGCGATGTCCTCGCCCTCGCCCAGGGCGGCGTCGACCAGGCGGACCACCGGCCGGTCGTCGAGGGCCGGGTGTCGGTAGGTGCGGGCGGTGAGGGGCACCGCCAGGTCGCCGGCCACGGCGGTGTCGGCCGGCAGCACCGCGCCGGCGGTCAGCAGGCTCTCGACCGAGTGCTCGCCAGCCGTTGTCGTCATCCCGGTCATGCCTTCTCCCCCGTTCCGGTCGCGGCGCCGGAAAGGGCCGTCGCCATTCGCATTCCTTCCGACCAGGCCACCGGCCCGACCTCGGTCAACCGCAGCGTCGCGCCGTCCACGACCGACCAGGACAGGGTGCCCAGGGTCGCCTCGGAGTCCCAGTAGTCCTCGTCGAACCGCAGGGCGGCCTCGATCGTGCGGCCGGCTTCCCAGACCCGGCACTTGACCTGCGAGCCGGAGACCCGGAAGCCGAGCGTGGCGGCCCGGGCGGCCAGCCGGTTGGGGACCGTGGTGCCGCGGAAGTCGGTGATCGTCGTGTCACGCTGCTTGAGGTTGTCGGGTCTTCCCCAGGTGCCCCGGTGTAGTTGCTCGATCCGCTGGGTGATGTCCAGTTCGTCGGCGAACTCGCGCAGGTCGGCCAGGTCGGGCAGGCGCACCGGGTGGGGCAGCGTGGCGCTGACCGGCGAGAGCCGGACGGTGTCCCCGTCCAGGTTGACCACGCGCAGGTCGCCGGTGTCGGTGACCTCCCGCAGGAAGCCCGACTCGGCCGGGTCGTCCCCGAGCACCACGAGGTCGCGCAGCGCGTCCCGCCAGGCCGGATCCGGCCAGACCCGGGCCAGCAGCCCGGTCGGCACCGGCAGCGAGGACACCACCCAGGCGTCGACCCGGGCCAGGCACTCGGCGGAGTGCCGGTCCAACCACTGGGCGAGCTGACGCAACCGGTCCACCTCGGGGTCGTCCCGCAGCGCCTTCGGCAGCGTCTTGAGTGGACGGCCACCGGCCCGCGGGCCGGTGGACCGGGCCGCCACCTTTCCGTCCACGAGAGAGATCTCGTACGAGTCTCCCACCGGTAGCCAGCCCATCAGGAATACCCTCCGCAGTGGCAAAACAGGCAGATTTCGTAAGGAATCGGCCTTGATCGACAACGAGGGCACGCTAACAGTAACGACCGACACGACAGCGACCCATCGGCCGAGTAGCCGAGCCCGGGGGCCGCGCGGCGCGAAAGAGCGGGCCTACGGAAGTCGCAGGTCCGGCCGGCCGCGGTGCACGACACGCGGCCGTTTGTGGCCTTTACGGGAGACCACGGCAATGACCTAGGTCACACCAGCACGACGGGCGGCCGGGGCACGACCTCGGCAGCGGACCGCCGGTAGCCGCTGGCGCGCCCGGAATGGTGGGCGTCAAGCTGAATCAGGAGGTGTGCGCGCCGCCGTGGTGCTCGAGCAGCTTGCCGAGCAGGGCGACCAGGGCCTGCCGCTCGGCGGCCGACAGCGGGGCGAGCAGTTCGTCCTGCACGTCGTCGAGCGCGCGGTCCAGCCGTCGGAGCTGCCGCGTGCCCGCACTGGTGATCGTGACGATGTTGCGCCGGCGGTCCACCGGGTCGGCGTTGCGCTCGACGAAGCCCTCCGCCGACAGCTCGGTCACGGCCGCGACGACGTCGCTGCGGTCCATGCGGCAGCGACGTCCCAGCTCCGCCTGGCTGGCGGGACCGAACTCCCGCAACGCGGCGAGCACGCGATAGTGGTAGCCCCGCGCGCCGGCGGCGGTGAACCCCTCGGAAACGAACCGCCGTGCATGCACGGCGGTTTGGGTGATCAACCAGCTCGCCTTCGTGGCGAGACGGTTCGGTGTCGGTTCCACGGGTGACCACGCTAACACATTGTTGGCGTCGCCAACGATCTCCATATCGTTGGCGACGCCAACGATATGGAGGATTGAGATGTCACACGTGACCGACCGCGCCGAGATCGCCGAACTGGTTGCCAGGCTCGCGCGGGCTCTGGACGAGCGGCGCTTCGAGGACCTACGGGCCATTTACCCCCCGGACGCCGCAACCAGCAGTCCGCGCGGCGACCTGCGCGGCATCGACGACATCGTCGACGTCGTGCGGCGGACCAGCCCGCAGGAGGAGGCGACCCAGCACTTCAACACCGACGTGGTGGTGGATCTCGGCGGCGACCGTGCCGACGTCAGCACCCATCAGCTCGTGTGCTTCTTCCGCGGGGGGCAGACGCCGCACCGGACAGCCGGAGTTCGAGCCCGATACACCGCCGTGCGCACACGGTCGGCTGGCGCTTCGCGCAGGCTCAGATCTCACCGCGTTGGCAACACGTCTCGTAGTCGCCGCGCACCCGGAGCCGATCGTCGACATCGACGATGTGAACGGCTGCGGGGCGACGTACGGCAACCCTGTCGAAGCGTGCGGCGACGGCGCGCCTGCGTTCGGGCCGGTCGATGCCACTCTCGACGCGGCCTGGCTTGAGCATCCTGCGTGCGGCACCAGCCCGCCCGCGGGTCAGTCGTGCGGATCGACTCCCGGCCGCGAGAGCGCGCCGGGATGGCAGCGGGCGACCGCTGCCATCCCGGCGGAGCTGCCGGTTCAGCAGGTGGTGTTGCCAGCCGGGACCCAACCGTCCACGGACGGGTGCTCGGCGCCGTGGCCGTAGATCCAGACGTCGTCGTCGACAGCCGAGACCTGACCGTGCCAGCGGAAGCCGCGCCCGGCAGTCAGGGTGAGCAGCACGTGGCCGTGCGGCTCGGCACGCAGCCAGGTGTTCTCCCGAAGGTTGCAGACGATGCCCCACGCGTCGCTCGCCGAGGCCGGCGCGGCCGTCACAGCCGAGCCGGCGAGAACGACGGTCGCGACCGTCAGGGCGTGCAGAAGTCGGCGTTTCACTCGTGTCCTTTCGACTGTGGACGGTGACGGCCTCCGATTGTGGTCGATGTGGGCCCCCACCGCCACGGCGGGCCCTCACCGGGTGAAGGGAGGTTCGCTGGGGCGTGGCGTTTCGGGGTGTCGACCGGCGAACGCCTGCCGTCATGCGGCTCACCCCGCCGCGGCTGGCGCTGCGCTCGATGGCCCGCTACGCCGCCTGGCGTCCGCCACCGCTCGGCTAGGCCGCCTCTCGGCGTCGCACCTGAGCTCGTCTCAACGATGTCGTCGGCGTGTCTCGAGGTAGGCGTCCAGCGCGGCCGCGCCGGTGAGCATGGCGCGGCTCCTGGCCGAGAGGCGGGCGTGCCAGTCGCGCAGCGTCGACTCCAGCGGCGCGACGCCTCCGGCGGAGCGGACCTGGGCGATCAGCGCAGCGATCTGCTCCAGCAGGTAGCCGCCCCGTCTGAGCTGGTGGGCGAGCCGGGCGTCGCGCACGTCGGCCGCGCCGTAGACCCGGTAGCCCGTCTGCGGGTCGCGGCGCGGCTGGACCAGACCGGCGCGTTCCCATTTCCGAAGGGTGGCCGGGCGGATGCCGAGCCTCCTCGACAGGGGACCGACGAACGTGTCGCCGCGTTCCTGCGGCACCGGTTCGAGGTCACCGACAGCGGCTTCGACGGCCTGGAGGGTGCGGCGGTCGTCGAGAAGCTGGGCGTGGCTCTCGTCGATGAGCCGGAGCGCGTCCTCGGTCGCGTCCCGGTTGATCGCCTGCATGATCGCCGTGGCCGTCTGGTGCCCGTGTCCGGGCACGAGGGCGAGGAACGCGTGCAGTGCCTGCGCGTGCAGCGGCGCGTAGGTGCGGTAGCCGTGCGGGGTGCGTTCGGCGGCCGGAAGGATGCCGGCCGCCTCGTAGTTCCTGATCGCCTGGGTGGACAGACCGTGCGCCCGTGCCAGGTCGATCGGCCTGAGCCGCCCGCCGTCTTGAAGGTTTCGCCCCACTGCCCTGCCAATGTCGCGGAGAAGTTTCCACCGAAGGTTCAACGATACCGTTGAGGCAATGACCACCGGCATCACAGACATCGCCCACGCCGTCGAGGCCCCGACCGTCATGCGGCTCCTCCCGACCCGGCCGCGACTGCTCGCCCTGGGCGAGCCCACCCACGGCGAGGACCTCCTGCTCGACGTACGCAACGAACTCTTCCGGCAGCTCGTCGAGCAGGAGGGCTACCGGACGATCGCCATCGAGAGCGACTGCGTGATGGGCCTGGTCGTGGACGACTACGTCACGTCCGGCACGGGCACCCTCGACGAGGTCATGGAGCACGGCTTCAGCCACGAGTGGGGCGCCTTCCCGGCCAACCGCGAGCTGGTGCGCTGGATGCGCGCGTACAACGACGGCCGGCCCGCGTCCGAGTGGCTGCGCTTCGCCGGTTTCGACGGTCCGCTGGAGATCACCGGCGCCGCGAGCCCCCGGCAGGCCCTCACCGCGCTCCACGCTTACCTCACCGCCCGGGCCGACGCCGACCTGCTCCCCTGCGACGCCGACACGCTCGACCGCCTGCTCGGCACCGACGACCGCTGGACCGATCCCGCCGCGATGATGGACCCGTCCCGGTCCGTGGGGCAGACACCCGAGGCCAGGCAGCTGCGGCTGCTCGCCGACGACCTGGTGACGCTGCTCGACGCGCAGACGCCGCAGCTGGTCGCGGCGTCCGCACCGGACGACTGGGACCGGGCACGCCTGTACGGGCGCACCGCGACCGGGCTGCTGCGCTACCACTACTGGATGGCCGACACGTCACCGGGCCGCCTGGCGCGGCTGCTGGCCCTGCGGGACTCGATGATGGCCGCCAACCTGCTCGCCATCGCCGAGCGGGGCCCGGCGCTGGTGAACGCGCACAACGGTCACCTCCAGCGGCACAAGAGCAGGATGCGGATGGGCGGCCTGCCGCTGCAATGGTGGAGCGCCGGCGCGATCGTCAGCGCCCACCTGGGCGAGGATTACGCCTTCCTCGCCACAGCCCTCGGCACGATCCCCCACCGGGGAGTGGACGCCCCGCCTCCGGACACCATCGAGGGGCTGCTGTACGCGCTTCCGCAGAAGCGTTGCATCGTCGACGCCCGTCGACTGGCCAACGCCCTCGCCAACGTGACGCCCGCCGCCCGGGTGTCCCCCTGGTTCGGATACGCCCCGCTCGAACCGGCCCACGTGGCCAGCACCGACGGGATCGTGTTCGTCAAGGACGCCCGGCGGAGCTAGTAGTGCTTTGTTAGGTTGGGACGAGTTGGCGGCAGAGGGGGCAGAACCCGAGCCAGGTCGCGAGTAGGTACTGCAGTTGCCGGAGAACGGC
>NZ_JBFABB010000145.1:0-15450 GCF_040640035.1 Micromonospora sp. NPDC023633
GGCCGCGCTGGACCACCCGCACGGCCGGCGGATCGCCGACCGGGTCGAGGCCCTGGGCATCGAGGTCGAGCGGCTGCGTGCCAACCGGCTCACCGGCGTCCGTGGCGGCACCGAGCGGGAGACGTACGCGCGGGCGAAGGCGACGATGGCGATCGTGGTCAGCCCGCCGTCGCGCCGGCGGCTGCAACCCATCGCGCCCAGCGCGGACTGGCGCGTCGACCTGGCGGAGGGCTGCCCGGCCCACTGCCAGTACTGCTACCTGGCCGGCTCGCTGTCGGGGCCGCCGGTGACGCGGGTGTACGCCGACCTGGACGACATCCTCGCCGGCCTGGCCGAGTACGCCGGGCGGGGCACGGTGACCAGCCGCGACGCCGCGCGGGCCGGCGAAGGCACCACCTTCGAGGCGTCCTGCTACACCGACCCGCTGGCCCTGGAGCACCTCACCGGCAGCTGGCGGCGGGCCGTGGAGCACTTCGCCGGCTGGGACGCCCCGGTGCAGCTGCGCTGGACCACCAAGTACGCCGACGTCGACACGTTCGTCGGGCTGCCGCACGCCGGCCGTACCCGGGTCCGGTTCAGCGTCAACTGCCGGCCGGTCAGCGAGCGGCTGGAGGGCGGCACCGCCCCGGTGCCGGACCGGCTCGCGGCGCTGCGCCGGCTCGCCCTCGACGGCTACCCCGTCGGGCTGACCGTCGCGCCGATCATGCCACTGCCCGGCTGGCGGGAGCGGTACGGCGAGCTGCTCGACGCGGTGGCCGACGCCGTCGCCGGGGTGCCGGAACTCGACCTGACCGCCGAGCTGATCACCCACCGGTTCACCCCGGGCAGCAAGGAGGTGCTGCTCGGCTGGTACCCGCGCACGAGGCTGGAGATGGACGAGTCCGCCCGCAGCCGCAGGTACGGCAGGTTCGGCGCCGTCAAGTACGTCTACCCGCGCGACACCATGGCCGAGCTGCGCGCCTGGTTCGACCGGGAGGTGGCGGTCCGGCTGCCGGACTGCCGGGTCCTGTACTGGACGTGAGGATGCGCTACGGTCGCGACCGTGGCCCTGATGCGCTGTGACTTCCACTCCGAGGCCCTCGGTGTGAGCACGTCGATGACCGTGATCCTGCCGCAGCGGACCTCCTCGCAGATCGGCATGACCGGCAGCGCCGGGCAGGGCGCCCCGCCCGTGCTCTACCTGCTGCACGGCCTGTCCGACGACGACACCATCTGGCTGCGCCGCACCTCGATCGAGCGCTACGTCGCGCCGCTCGGCCTCGCCGTGGTGATGCCCCAGGCCGGGCGCAGCTTCTACACCGACGAGGAGCACGGCAACCGCTACTGGACGTTCCTCAGCACCGAGCTGCCCCGGGTGTGCCACGAGTTCTTCCGGCTCTCCGCCCGGCGGGAGGACACCTTCGTCGCCGGCCTGTCGATGGGCGGCTACGGGGCGGTCAAGTGGGCGCTGCGCGACCCGGGCCGGTTCGCGGCGGCGGCGAGCCTCTCCGGCGCGCTCGACGTGGTCAACCGCCGCCACCACCCGACCGCGCCCCTGGACCCCGACGTCTGGCACACCGTGTTCGGCGAGCGCGCCGCGATCGGCAGCGACGACGACACCGTCGCCCTGCTCGACCGGGTGCCCGCCGCCGACCGGCCGGCGCTCTACGTCGCCTGCGGCACCGAGGACTTCCTGTACGACGACAACCTGACCTTCGTCGCGGCGGCCCGCGAGCGGGGCGTCCCGCTCACCGTGGACTTCTCCCCCGGCACGCACGACTGGGCGTACTGGGACGCGAAGATCCAGGACGTGCTGGCCTGGTTGCCGCTGCGCACCGGCGACTGAGCGGCCGGTGCCGGGGCGCCGCGGTCGAGCGCCGGGCTCAGGCGCCGACGGTGCCGTCGACGCCCTCGCGCAGGAGGTCGGCGTGGCCGTTGTGGCGGGCGTACTCGTGGATCAGGTGCAGCATCACCAGCCGCAGGGACACGTCCTCGCCGGACCTGGCGTGGTGGCCGGTCACGTCGAGCGACTCCGCCTCGCGCTCGATGCGGCGGGAGTGCGCGACCTCCCGCTGCCAGGCGTCGAACGCCTCGGCGCGGGTGGCGCCGCTCGCGTCGTACGCCACCTGGTAGTCGCCGGAGTCTGACCAGACCAGCGGGACGTCCTCGCCGTCGATGGTCCGGCGGAACCAGGCCCGCTCCACCTCCGCCATGTGCCGGACGAGGCCGAGCAGCGACAGCGTGGACGGGGGCATCGACTGCCGGCGCAGCTCCTCGTCGGAGAGCCCGTCGCACTTCATCGCGAGGGTCGCCCGGTGGTAGTCGAGGAAGGCGCGCAGCATCTCGCGCTCGTCCCCGGTGACGGGCGGCCCGATCCGTTCGGTGGCCACGGCTCACTCCCCTCACGTGACGGCAGGGTCGCCGTCCGACGGTTGCTCGCTTGCAGAGCCGGAACCCCTGATCATGCCGGACGGCGCCGGGCCGTGGCGCGTGGCCTCCGCCGCTTCCGACCGTCGCACCGGATCGGATGGCGCGATTCGACCTGCTCAGCGAGGCGCGCGGAGAGGTCACCCGGGCCGGTCAGACCTTCCGCCACTACGCGCACCAGCTGCTGCAGCCACAGGGCGAGGTCTACCCGGCGAGCCTCGCCGCCGGGCCACTGACCACCGCCGACGCCCTCGTGGTGCGCTCCTCGCCGGTGACGGCCGGCATGCTCGAAGCCGGCCGGCAGCTCAGGGTCGTCGGTGGCCACGGCGCCGGGCTGGACGGCATCGACCTCGCCGCGGCCGACCGCCTGGGCATCGAGGTGGTCGGCACGCCGGGCGTCAACGCCGAAGCGGTGGCCGAGTTCGTCGTCCTGGCCGGCCGTACCCTGGGTCCGGTCGGGCTCGGCGCGATCGGCCGGGTCGCGGCCCGCGCCCAGGCAATCGGCATGAACGTGATCGGATACGACGTCGCCACGACCACCCACCGCCGGGAGTACGCCTTGTCGCGCTGGACGACCTGCTGCGCGAGGCCGACGTGGTGAGCCTGCGCGTGCCCCGGACCCCGCGGACCACCGGGCTCGTCGACGCCGCCGCGCTCACCCGGATGCGGCCGGACGCCCTGCTGGTCAACACCGCGCGGGCCGGGATCGTGGACAGCCGGCCCGTGCTCGCCGCGCTCGACGCCGGGCGGCTGCGGGGCTACGCCGGTGGACGTCTTCGCGCCCGAACCGCCCGACCCCGACGACCCGCTCCTGCACCATCCGAGGGTCTTCGCCACCCCGCACATGGCGGCGATGACCCACGACGCGCTGGACGCGATGGCGGTAGCCGTCGCGCGTGGCGTGATCGCGCACCTGTAAGCCCTGGGAGGAACGAACCATGACCCTGTCCACCCCCGCGCCCGCGCTCGCGTACTTCGGCGTCGACGCGCTGATCGACGACGACACCCGAGACCTCCAGGCCGCCGTCCGTGGCTTCGTCGACCGACGGATCCGCCCGGAGATCGCCACCTGGTACGACGAGGGCCGCCTGCCCGTCCGGGACCTGGCCCTCGAGCTCGGCGAGCTCGGCGTGCTCGGCATGCACCTGCGGGGCTACGGCTGCGCCGGCACCTCCGCCGTCGCGTACGGGCTGGCCTGCTTCGAGCTGGAGGCGGGCGACTCGGGGCTGCGCTCCCTGGTCTCGGTGCAGGGCTCGCTCGCCATGTACGCCATCTGGCGCTTCGGCTCCGAGGAGCAGAAGCAGCAGTGGCTGCCCCGGATGGCCGCCGGCGAGGCGATCGGCTGCTTCGGCCTGACCGAACCGGACTTCGGCTCCGACCCGGCCGGCATGCGGACCAGGGCCCGCCGTGACAGGGACGACTGGGTGCTCAACGGCACCAAGATGTGGATCACCAACGGCTCCGTCGCGGACGTCGCCGTGGTGTGGGCCCGCACCGACGAGGGCGTCCGCGGCTTCCTCGTCCCCGCCGGCACCCCGGGCTTCACCGCCCCGGAGATCAAGCGCAAGCTCTCCCTGCGCGCCTCGGTGACCTCGGAACTCGTCCTCGACGACGTGCGGCTGCCCGCCGACGCGATCCTGCCGGAGGCCGCCGGCCTGTCCGGGCCGCTGACGTGTCTCAACGAGGCCCGGTTCGGCATCGTCTTCGGAGCGCTGGGCGCGGCCCACGACTGCCTGGAGACGACGGTCGCGTACGCCCGCAGCCGGCAGATCTTCGACAAGCCGCTGGCCGCGTACCAGGCCACCCAGCTCAAGCTCGCCGACATGGGGCTGGAGCTGGGCAAGGGGATGCTGCTGGCGTTGCACATCGGCGCGATGAAGGACGCCGGCACCCTCGACCACCGGCAGATCAGCCTGGGCAAGCTCAACAGCGTGCGGGAGTCCATCGCCATCGCCCGCGAGTGCCGCTCCATCCTCGGCGCGGCCGGGATCACCCTCGACTACCCGGTCATCCGGCACTCGGCCAACCTCGAATCCGTGCTCACCTACGAGGGCACGTCCGAGGTGCACCAGCTGATCATCGGACAGGTGCTGACCGGCCACGCCGCCTTCAAGTGAGCGGGACGGACCCTGGCCGGCGCGGGGGTGTCAGCCGCCCGCGGGCTCGGCCGAGGAGCGGGCCACGGGCAGGTCGAAGTACGTGTCCGGCCAGGGTTCGTCGCGGTAGCGGTAGTGCCACCACTCGCGGTCGTAGTTGACGAAGCCGCCGTCGGTCATCAACTGCCGCAGCAGCCGCCGGTTGTCCCTGGCCACGCCGGTGACCCGGGGCGAGTCGGTGTGCGCGAGCGGGTCGAAGCAGTCGAAGCCGGTGCCCATGTCGACGCCGTTGTCGGCGAACCGCTGCCCCCGGGGGGCGGTGCAGGAGACCAGGGGCTGGCCCGGCGCGTACGGGGGCTGGGTGGGGGTCGGCACGTCGACCAGGGTCAGGTCGAGCGTGCTGCCCCGACTGTGGGCGGTGGGGGCGCCGACGTACCCCTCGTCGAACAGCTTCGACTTCGCCACCCGGGGATAGAACTCCGCCTTCATCTGCTGCTCGCCGGGCTGCCTGGCCCAGCCGACGAAGTCGTCCGCGGCCCGCCGGGGGCGGTAGCAGTCGTACACCTTCAGGCTGCGGCCCCGGGCGAGGGCGGCGTCCTGCACCCGGCGCAGCGCCTCGGCGGCCCGGCGCGTGAGCAGGCAGAGCGGTTCGGAATAGCCGGCGACCGGTCGCCCCACGAAGTTGTGCGCGCCGGCGTACCGGATGTCGGTCCGGATGCGCGGGTCGACGTCGGTGAGGACGACGAGGCCCGGCCCGCGCGACGTCGTCGCCGGGGCGGACGGTGCCGGCGCGGCCGGGGGTGACGGCGACGGCGCGGGTCGGGTGCAGCCGGGCGCGAGCGCCACGATCGCGACGGCCGCCGCGACGGCCCGCCCACGGGCGGTCGCGGCGCCCGGGGCTCGCCGGCGGATGGGCACTGGCCTGGCCACGCCCCCTGTCTATCAGGCTACGGGCCGTCGGGCGCCCGGTCCGGCGACAGGTGTACGCGCAGGAAGCGCAGCGCCGCCTCGTCGTCGTCGATCCCGCCCGCCTCGTGACCGTTGTACCGCCAGACCGACAACTCCGTCGGCCCCCGCCAGGCGTTGACGGCGGCGAAGACGGTCGACGGCGGCACGATCTCGTCCATCAGCGCGACGGAGAAGCGGACCGGCAGGTGGCACCGGCGGGCGAAGTTCACCCCGTCGACGTACGCCAGGGTGGCCAGCACCCGCTCCTCGGCCTGCCGGTGCACGGCCAGGTAGTCGCGGATCTCGCCGTAGGGTCGGGCGTCGGTGAGCACGATCCCGCGCGGCATGTCGCACAGGAACGGCACGCCAGCCACGACGGCCCGCAGGTCGGGCACCAGGGCGCCGACAGCGAGCGCCGCGCCGCCGCCCTGGCTGTGCCCGAGGACCGCGAGCCGCGCCGGGTCGACCGCCGGCAGGGTCCGGGCCGCGTCCACCGCCCGCACCGCGTCGGTGAGGAACCGCCGGTAGTAGTACGTACGGGGGTCCTCCACGCCACGGGTGACCACCCCGGGGGCCTCGGGGCCGGCGGCGGCCGGATCCGGGGTGTCCCCCCGGGTCCAGCCCGCCCCCTGCCCCCGGGTGTCCATCTGCAGGTGCGCGAAGCCGGCCGAGGCCCAGAGCAGGTTCTCCAGCGGGTGGCCCCGGCCGCCGCCGTAGCCGGCGTACTGGACGACCGTGGGCAGGGGCAGCCCGGCGTCGCGCGGCAGCCGCAGCCAGCCCCGCACCGGCTGCCCGGCGAACCCGGGGAAGGTCACGTCGAGGACGTCGATCGTGCTCAGCCCGGTGCCCACCGGCTCGGCGCGCACCGGCCAGCCGCACTGGCGTGACTCGGCGATCGTGTCCGCCCAGAACCGGTCGAAGTCCGCCGGCTCCCGCACCCCGCCGCGGTACGCCCGCAACTGCTCCTCGGGCAGGTCGGTGAGGGCCATCGCTCACCCGGCCCACGGCGTGACGGCGAAGCGGGGGTGCAGCCGCCGGGTGTGGTCGACGTGCCGGGCGGGGCCGCGCAGCGCGACCGCCGCCACGAGCCGGTGGTCGGTGCTGGACGCCGCGAGCCGCAGTTCCAGCTCCCCCGGCTCGACGACGCGTCGCCCGTCGCGCCCGGTGAACGAGAACAGATCGGCCGGCACGGCCAGGTCGATCCGGCAGGCCGCGCCCGCCGCCAGCGGCACGCGGAGGTAGCCGACCAGCCGCTGCACCGGCTGGACCACCGAGGCCACCGGATCGTGGGCGTACACCTGCACCACCTCGCTGCCCCATCGGGAGCCGGTGTTGCGCACCGTGAAGTGCAGCCGCAGCTCACCGTCGGTCGCCGCGACCGGCTCGCCGACCACCAGGCCCGACCAGTCGAACGTGGTGTAGCCCAGACCGTGCCCGAAGCCGTACGCCGGCGTCGGGTCGACGTTGGAGACGTCGCTGGCGTGGCCCAGCCGGGCCGACAGGTAGGTGGTCGGCTGCGCGCCCGGCCCCCGGGGCACGCTGACCGGCAGCCGCCCCTGCGGTGCGACCCGGCCGCTGAGCACGCCGGCGATGGCCGGGGCGCCCTCCTCGCCGGGGAAGAACGACTGCACGATCGCCGCCGCGTCGGTCACCGCCCGGCCCAGCGCGTAGGGCCGCCCGGCGAGCAGCGTCACCACCACGGGCGTACCGGTGTCCAGCAGCGCGTCGAGCAGGTGCTGCTGTGCCCCGGGCAGGGCCAGCGACTCGGCGTCGCAGCCCTCGCCGCTGGTGCCCCGCCCGAACAGGCCCGCCCGGTCGCCGAGCGCGGCGACCACCACGTCCGCGCCCCGCGCCGCCGCGACCGCCGCCGCCACCCCGCCGGTGTCGTCGCCGTCGACGGAGACGCCGGCCTCGGTGACCACGACGCTCTCGGCGAACTCGGCGCGCAGCGCCGCCGCCAGGGTGGGCAGCGCGATGCCGACGGGCACCTCGGGGTGCCGGGAGCCGACGTGGGCGGGGAACGAGTAGCAGCCCAGCACCGCCGTGGGACTCTCCGCCTGCGGGCCGACCAGCGCGATCCGGGCCGGCCGGTGCAGCGGCAGGGTGCCGTCGTTGGCCAGCAGCACCACGGCGCACTCGGCGACCTCGCGGGCCAGCGCCCGGTTGGCGGGCGGGTCCAGGTCGACGGTGCCGCGCAGCGCGTCCGGATCGGAGAGGTCGGCACCGGCCAGCGCGGCCGGCACCGGGCTCCAGTCGGCGTCGAGCAGGCCGAGCTGCGCCTTCTGCGTCAGCACCCGACGGACCGCCCGGTCGATCAGCGCCTCCGGCACCGCGCCGGCCGCGAGCGCCTCGCGCAGCGGCTCGCCGAACGTCTTCACCGTCGGCAGCTCGACGTCCACGCCCGCGGCGAGGGCGGTGCCCGCCGCCTCCGCCCAGCTGCCGGCCACCCCGTGCAGGGTACGCAGGAAGGCGATGCCGAAGTAGTCGGCCACGACGGTGCCCGGGAAGCCCCAGGCGTCGCGGAGCAGGCCGGTCAGCAGGTGTTCGTCGGCCGCCGAGGGAATCCCGTCGGTGTCGGTGTAGGCGTGCATCACCGACCGCGCGCCGCCCTCGCGCACCGCCATCTCGAACGGCGGGAGGATCACGTCCGCGCGCTCGCGGGGGCCCATCGGCACCGGCGCCAGGTTGCGCCCGCCCCGGGAGGCGGAGTAGCCGGCGAAGTGCTTCAGGGTGGCCACCACGCCGGCGGACTCCAGGCCCCGCACGTACGCGGTGGCGATGGTGCCCACCAGGTAGGGGTCCTCGCCGATTGTCTCCTCCACCCGCCCCCAACGCGCGTCGCGCACCACGTCGAGCACCGGGGCCAGCCCCTGGTGCACGCCGACGCGGCGCAGGTCGGCGCCGATGGCGGCGGCCATCCGCCCGATCAGCTCCGGGTCGAAGGTGGCGCCCCAGGACAGCGGCACCGGGTACGCGGTGGCGCCCCAGGCGGCGAAGCCGGCCAGGCACTCCTCGTGCGCCATCGCCGGGATGCCGAACCGGTTCGCGGCGGCGATCCGCTGCTGGGTCCGCAGCAGGGACAGCGCCCCGAGCGCGGGGTCGACCGGGGCGGTGCCGAACGGGCGGGTCAGCTGGCCGAGGCCGGCGTCCAGCAGGTCGGCCAGGTCGACCGGTTCCTCCATCTCGTGCTGGTACGGCGCGACCTCTCCCCCGTCGGCGGCGGCGCCGACCCAGACTCCGTAGAGCTGTGCCACCTTCTCGGGCAGGGTCATCGCGGCGACCAGGGCGTCCACCCTGGTCGTCAGGTCGAGGGTCGGGTCGGTCCAGGTCGCGGTGCCGGTGGCGATGTCGAGGGTCACGTTGTCGGTCACTTCCCTCCGACGCCCATCAGCCCCTGCACCAGGGCCCGCCGGGCGAACAGATAGACGAGCAGGACGGGCACCATCGACAGCACGACCGCGGCGAGCAGGCCGGGAATGTTGATCCCGTACTGCGTCTGGAAGTTGTAGAGGCCGAGGGTGATCACCTTGGTGGAGTCGGACTGGGTGAGGATCAGCGGGAACAGGAAGCCGTTCCACGCCTGCAGGGCGGAGAAGACCGCGATGGTGGCGATCCCGCCGCGCGACAGCGGCAGCACCAGTTGGCGGAACACCCGCGCCGGGCTGGCGCCGTCGATGGCCATCGCCTCGTACAGGTCCACGGTGATGTCCCGCATGACGCCGCTGAGGATCAGCGCGCACACCGGCAGGGAGAAGGCGGCGGTGGGCAGGATGACGCCGACGAGGTTGTCGTAGAGCCCCGCCTTGCTGATCAGGTAGAAGATCGGCACGACGACCGCCTGCGCCGGGATCGCCAGGCCCAGCAGGAACAGCCGGAACACCCCGGAGGTGAGCCGGCTGCGGCTGCGCACGATGGCGTACGCCAGCGGGGGCACGAGCAGCAGCACGATGGCCACCACGCTCGCGGTCACCACCAGGGTGTTGAGCAGGTAACGGCCGAAGCCCTCGTCGAAGGCGCCGGTGTAGTTGTCCAGGGTGAAGGTGTCGGGCAGGGCGATCGGGCCGTTGCGGCCGTACCCCTCGCGGGTCTGCACGGTGATCGCCAGCATGACGTAGATCGGCAGGCCGACCAGGAGCAGCCAGGCCACCGCGCCGATCCCGGCGAGCCAGTTCGGGCGGTGCCGCTTCACAGTCCCTCCATGGTGGAGCGCATCCGGTCGTAGCCGGAGACCCGGACCACGATCAGCGAGATGACGGTGGCGACGACGACGAGGAGCAGGGCGATGGCCGCGCCGGCGCCGAAGTCGAAGCTGCGGAACGCCTGCTCGTACATGTGGTAGGCGGTGATGGTGGTGTCGGTGCCCGGGCCGCCCTGGGTGAGGATCAGCACGGTGTCGAACGTGGTCAGCCCGCCGACGACCATGAGGACCACCGAGGTGATCATGGCGTTGCGCAGCTGCGGCAGGGTGACGTGGCGGAACCGTCCCCACGGGCCGGCGCCGTCGACCTCGGCGGCCTGGTAGAGCACCGCCGGCACGGCGCGGGCCGCGCCCTGGTAGATCAGCGCGTGGAACGGGATGAACTGCCAGCTGCCGACGAAGACCAGTACGCCGATCGCGCCCGTCCGGCTGCCGAAGAGGTTGCCGTCGCCGAACAGCCACGGGGCCTGGCCGGGCACGCCGAAGTTCGGGTCGAGCAGCGCCCGCCACAGCACCGACACGGCGGTCGCCGAGAGCAGCAGCGGAAGGAAGAAGATGGCGGACAGCACGGCGCGATTGCGCTGGTGACCGGCCGCCCACACGCCGATCAGCAGGCTCAGCGGCGTCTGCACCAGCACGCCGAGGGCGGTGAGCAGGACGCTGAGCCACAGGCTGTTGATCATGACGGGATCGCGGGCGAGCCGCCGCCAGTTCTCCAGCCCGACGTACTCCGGCGAGCCGAGGCCCGCCCAGCTGGTGAAGCTGAGCACGACCACGAGGACCAGCGGGACGAGTGCGAAGAGCCCGAAGAACAGGGTCGCGGGGAGGGCCCAGGCGAAGCCCGGGCGGCTGACCGTGGGGCCACCCGGGCGTCGTCGGACCCGTCGCTGCTCCGTCACGGTGGGGGCGGCGAGGGTGGTGGTGGACATGCCGCGGTCAGCCCGCCTGCAGGGACTGCATGGCCTTGATGAATCCGGCGGCGTCCATCCGGCCGTTGCAGTACTGCTGCACGGCCTGGTGGATGGTCGTCGTCGCGGCCGGCGGGTACGCCTGGTCCCAGGAGAGCTGGAAGTTCGGGGCCTCCTTGACCAGGGCGAACTGGTACTTCAGGTAGTCCGGGTTGGTGGCGCCGTCGAGGAACTTCCCGGTGTTGGTGGTGGTCGGCAGGTTCCCGATGGACAGCTGCGCCCGGACGAACTCGTCGGAGTACTGGAGCTTGAGGAACTCGGCCACCGCCTCCGGGTGCCGGGTCTTCTTCAGCACGGAGTAGAAGTTGTTGGTGTTGCCGACCACGTTGCGCGGGTCGCCCTTGCCGCCCGGGACGCTCGGGAAGGCGCTCCAGCCGAGGCCCTCGGCGGCGAACGTCGGGTTGGCGTCGTGGTGGGTCGAGTAGTTCCAGGAGCCCATCAGCTCGAAGCCGGCCTTGCCGCCCGCGAGCAGGGCGGGCGAGCCGCCGTCGGTGAACTTGACCGAGTCGAAGTTGGGGCCGAACGCGCCCGCGTCGGTCAGTTGCCGCAGCAGTTCCAGGGCCCGGCGGCTCTCCGGGCTCTCCCAGGCGCCCTTGTCGCCGTCGAGCGCCCGCGCGAACAGCTCGGGGCCGGCCACCCGGTCGTAGAGGTACTGGTACCACATCTGGGTCGGCCACTGGTCGCCGCCGCCGAGGGCGATCGGCGTGATCCCCTTGGCTTTGAGGGCGCGTACGGCGGCCAGCAGGTCGTCCCACGTCTTCGGCGGGGCGACCCCGGCGTCGGCGAGGACCTTCTTGTTGTGGAACAGCAGCACCGGCTGGGTGCCGCGCATCGGCACCCCGTACGCCTTGCCGTCGACCATCGCGGTGTTGAAGACCGAGGGCAGGAAGTTCCCCTTCAGCCCCGGATCCTTGGCGATCATGTCGTCCAACGGCAGCAGCAGGTCGGCCTTGACGAACGGGGTGATGCTGCCGCCGCCCCAGTTGAAGAAGACGTCCGGCGCCTGCTTGGTGTTGATGATGGTCTGGAGCTTGGTCTGGTAGTCGGCACCGGGGATGGTGTCCAGCACCGCCTTGACCTTCGACGTCTTGTTGAACGTCTCGACGAGCTGTTTCTCGACCTTGTTGGTGGCGTCGCCGTAGACCAGGATGCGGATCTCGTCCGGGCCGGCGGCCGAGTCACCGTCGCCGCAGGCGGTCAGTGGCAGCGTCAGCGCCAGGGCGGCGCCGAACGCGACGACCCGGGCGAGCCGCGTGCGTACAGTCATGATCGACCTCTCGTGGTGGGGGTGGGGTGGGGGGGACGTCGCCGCCGGCGCGACGACCGAAAGGCGTCCGACAAGTTTCCGGAATAATTCCGTAACTCGTCCGAACGCTAGAACCGACCTGCCGTGTCGTCAACCCCCGATCGTGGGGCAAGATGGGCCGGTGGAGCGGCCCCGCCGTTCCGGACGTTTTTCGGTGGTGACGGGTACGGTCGGTCTTCCGACCGGTGAAGGAGACGCGGGTGGACGGCGACGACGGGCGCAGGATCACCATCACCGCTATCGCGCGGGAGGCCGGGGTCTCGGTGCCGACCGTGTCGCGGGTGCTCAACGGGCGCTCGGACGTGGCCCCCGACACCCGCGAGCGGGTGGAGGAGCTGCTGCGCCACCATGGCTACCAACGCCGCAGCAGCCGCACGGTGAGCCGCGCCGGCCTGGTGGACCTGGTCTTCAACGACCTGGACAGCCCCTGGGCGGTGGAGATCATCCGGGGCGTCGAGGACGTCGGGCACGGCGCGGGCGTCGGCACCGTGGTCTCCGCGATACACCGCCAGTCGACCGCCGCCCGGCAGTGGCTGCAGAACCTGCGGGCCCGCGCCACCGACGGCGTCATCTTCGTGACCTCGCACCTGAGCCCGCCGCTGCACGCGCAGCTGCGCCGCCTCAACGTGCCCGTGGTCGTCGTCGACCCGGCCGGCGTGCCCGCCACCGACGTGCCCACCATCGGGGCCACCAACTGGGCCGGCGGGCTCGCCGCGACCGAGCACCTGCTCTCGCTCGGGCACCGGCGGATCGGCTTCGTCGCCGGGCCGACGCACCTGCTGTGTAGCCGGGCCCGCCTCGACGGCCACCGGGCCGCGCTGGAGGCGGCCGGGGCGCCGGCGGAGGACCGGCTGGTGCACCCCGGCGACTTCTACCACGCCTCGGGCTTTGCCGCCGGGACGGCGCTGCTCGACCTCGACGACCCGCCGACGGCCATCTTCGCGGCCAGCGACCAGATGGCCTTCGGCGTCTACGAGGCCGTGCGGCGCCGGGGCCTGCGGATCCCCGGCGACGTCAGCGTGGTGGGCTTCGACGACCTGCCCGAGGCCCGCTGGGCCTCACCGCCGCTGACCACCGTCCGGCAGCCGCTGGTGGAGATGGGTCGCCTGGCCGCCCGGACCGTGCTGCGGCTGGCGCAGGGCGAGGGCATCGACTCCCCCCGGGTGGAACTCGCCACCAACCTGGTCGTCCGGGACAGCACGGCCCCGCCGCGCCGGCCGTGACGGCCGTCGCGCCGCCCGCCGCCCGGCGCCGGCATTCCCGGTGGGGTTCCGGAAGTTCCGGTCGGTAGCCGCTGCCGCGACCGCCGTTCACCCACCGCCCAGGGCCGCCCGGAAGTTTCGGTACGGCGTTCCGGGCGGCGGGGAGCCGGGGTGGACGAGTGTGCCTCGACACCGCCGACGGCGGCATCGGCCTCAGCGGTGCTGGTGGTGGTGCCGGACCGCCCGCCGGATGTCCACCGGCAGGGCGGGCGCGCCGTCGACCGGCGCGGGGTCCTCGGCGGTGGGGGCGATGCCGCCGGCGGCGATCCGGTCGAGGGTGGCCAGCCCGGCGGCGTCGATCGAGCCGAAGACCGTGTAGTTGGGGCGCAGCGCCGAGTCCGACTGGACCAGGAAGAACTGGCTGCCGTTGGTGTCGGGGCCCGCGTTGGCCATGGCCAGGGTGCCCCGGGCGTAGAGCCGGCGCACGCCGGTCGGGTCGGTCGGCGCCGGCGGCAGGTCGGTGGGCAGCTCGTCGGCGTAGCGGTAGCCGGGACCGCCGGAGCCGGTGCCGGACGGGTCACCGCACTGCAGCACCCGCAACGTCGGGTACGCGGTGAGCCGGTGGCAGGAGGTCCGGTCGTAGAAGCGGTGGCGCACCAGGTGCAGGAAGCTCTGCACGGTGCAGGGGGCCGCCTCCCGGTCGAGGGTCAGCCCGATCGGTCCCTGGTTGGTCCGCAGCGTGACCCGCACGGTGCCCCGGTCGGGGGTGCGCCTCGG
Source organism: Micromonospora sp. NPDC023633 (assembly GCF_040640035.1). NCBI lineage: Bacteria > Bacillati > Actinomycetota > Actinomycetes > Micromonosporales > Micromonosporaceae > Micromonospora > Micromonospora sp. NPDC023633. Next base: position 13,902 of record NZ_JBFABB010000145.1, read on the forward strand.
GTCGGGCGGCAGCGGGACCGGGCGGGCGGCCGGGTCCTCGGGCGTCTCCGCGTACGCGCACGGGCCGGGCGTGACCCGGGGCTCGGCGGAGGCGTCGGCCGGGGACCCGCCGGGCGCGGCGACCGCGGCGGCGCCGCCACCGGTGACCAGCGCGCCCGCGATCACGGCCACCCCGGCGAGGCGGGTCAGCGTACGGGCCGGTCGACGGCGTGCCTCGGTCGACGGTGGGACGGGGTGCGGTCGGGGTTCGCTCGACACGGGGGGTCCTCCCTGGACTCATGGCGCCAGAAAGACCGGAGTCTATGGATCCCGTCGTCGCTTGTCGATCCGTCCTGCCCCTGCCGCGGCGCGGAGGCGCCCTCCCCTACCGGCGCCGCGCCGCCCGGCGGCGCCAGAGCAGCGCGGTCCCCAGCAGCGCGACCGCCGACGCGACGAGCGCGGCCACGGGCCACCGTGCGACCAGCCCGTCCTCGATCGGGCCGCTGGCCGCGGCCGGGCGCGGCTCGCCGGTGGCGGCCAGCGCGGGCGGCGAGGCGGCCGCCGACGCGGTCAGCTCCCCCGGCTCGACCAGCCGGCCGACGGCGGCGCCCCGGGGCAGCGAAAAGCCCCAGTCGAGCAGGGCGGCGCCCTGCTCCCAGCCCCGCGCGGGCTGCGGCTCGGCACCGAGCAGCGTGACCACCAGCCGCCGCCCGTTCCGCTGGGCCGCCCCGACGTAGGTGTGCCGGGCCAGGTCGGTGAAGCCGGTCTTGCCGCCGAGCGCGCCCGGGTACCGGTAGACGAGCTGGTTCTCGTTCTGGATCTCGAAACCCTTGGTCCGCTGCGCCGGCTGGGCGGGGATGCGGTGCGTCTCGGTCAGCGCGTACCGGCGGAACGTCGGGTCGGCGAAGCAGGCCCGGGCGATCAACGCCAGGTCGTACGCGCTGGTGAACTGGCCTCGTCCGTCGAGGCCGGACGGCGTCACCGCGTGGGTCTGCAGGGCGCCGAGGCGGTGCGCCTCCTCGTTCATCGCCCGCACGCCGCCGGCCATCCCGTCCGGGCCGCCGCCGAGGCGGGCCAGCACGTTGGCCGCCTCGTTGCCCGACTGGAGCAGCAGCCCGAGCCAGACGGTCTCGATCCGGTAGCGCCCGCCGGCGACCAGCCCGACGGCCGAGGAGCCGGGTTCGATGTCCATGTCCCCGTCGGTGACGGTGACGACCTGCTGCGGGTCGAGTCGGGGCAGCATGGTGGCCGCCAGCAGCAGCTTCTGCACGCTGGCCGGGGTGCCGTACTCGTGCGGGCCGCAGCCGCCCAGCACCTCGCCGCTGTCCAGGTCCGCGACCAGCCACGAGGTCGCGGTGACCGCCGGCGGGCGCGCGGCCCCCGCCGGGACGACCAGACCGGCGGTGTCCAGCGCCGGGCCGCCGACGGTCCGCTCCTGCGGCACGGCTGGCGGCGGCGACGGACGCGGCGGCCGGGACACCCTGGGCGCGGGCGCCTTCGGGCAGGGCACGACGCCGGACGCGGACGGCACGACGTTGGGCGCGGGTGACGCGACGCCGGACGCGGGTGG
>NZ_JBFABB010000146.1:0-15127 GCF_040640035.1 Micromonospora sp. NPDC023633
GCCCGGGACCGCCCCGGCGCAGCCGCCGGCCGCTGCCCGGCCACCCGCCGGCGCGGGCTCCTTCGCCGTCGTCCCGACGCCCGACGACGGCGTGCGCCGCAGCGCGATCCGGGTCTGGGACGAGACCACGCGGCCCACCGGCCCCGCGCCCGACCCGACGCGCACCTACATCCCGCACGACCAGGCCGGCGCCCAGCACCTCATCGACGTGCACGACGGGTTGCGCGCCGAGCTGACCCGGCTGTACGACCTGGTGGAGCAGGTGGGCGCCGGGCTGGTCGACGCGGGCACGGCCCGCTCGCACATCAACACCATGACCATCCGCCAGAACAAGTGGACCCTCGGCACGTACTGCGAGTCGTACTGCCGGGTGGTCACCACCCACCACACGCTGGAGGACCGGGGGATCTTCCCGCACCTGCGCCGGGGCGACGCCCGCCTCGCCCCGGTGCTGGACCGGCTGGAGCAGGAGCACCACGCCATCCACGACGTCCTGGAACGCGTCGACCGCGCCCTGGTCGCGTTCGTCTCCGTCACCGACGGGATGGCGGAACTCCGTGCGGCGGTCGACCTGCTCAGCGACACGCTGCTGTCCCACCTCGCCTACGAGGAACGCGAACTCGTCGAGCCCATCGCCCGGCTCGGCCTGAACTGAAACCGGCCGTCGCGCGGCGCCCGGGTGGCGGAGGATCGGGGCATGCCGCGACGAACCGGGCGGGGGCACCGCCGCCTGCCGCACACCGCCGACGTCCGCATCGAGGCGTGGGCGCCGACCCGGCAGGAGTGCGTCGCCGAGGCGGTCGCCGCGCTGGTCGGCACGTTCGTCGACGCCGCCGGGACGCCCCCGGGCCCGCGGCGGGAGTACCGCGCGCCGGCCGGCGACGACGACGCGGACCTGCTGGTGGGCGTACTCGACGAGGTGATCTTCCGGATGGAGACGGCGGGTGAGCTGCCGCTGCACACCGAGGTGGCCGACGACGGAGCCGGCGGCCTGGTGGTGCGCTGGCGCACGGCGGACACCGACGCCGTCGAGCTGGTCGGCGCGGTGCCGAAGGCCGTCTCCCTGCACGGGTTGCGCTTCGGCCCCGACGGCGAGGGCTGGTCCTGCGCGGTGACGCTGGACGTGTGAGCCGCCCGCTCAGCCCTTCACCACGCCCAGCGGGACCAGCCGGGCCACCTTCCGGCACAGCCCGGCGCCCTCGGCGGCGGCCACCACCGCCGAGACGTCCTTGTACGCCGTCGGCATCTCCTCGGCCAGGCCGCGCCGGGACGCGCCGCGCACCGCGATGTCCTGCGCCTCCAGCTGGGCACGCGGGTCCTGCCCGCGCTCCGACCGCACGGCCTGCTTGCGGCTCTGCACCCGGCCGGCCCCGTGGCAGGTGGACGCGAAGGCCGGCGCCCCCGGCACGCCGGTGAGCACGTACGAGCCGGTGCCCATGGAGCCGGGGATCAGCACGGGCTGGCCCACGTCCCGCAGGTCGTCGGGCAGGTCGTCGTGGCCCGGCGGCAACGCGCGGGTGGCGCCCTTGCGGTGCACGCAGAGCGCGCGCCGCTCGCCGTCGACGTCGTGCGTCTCGATCTTCGCGAGGTTGTGCGAGATGTCGTAGACCAGGTCGAGGCGGCTGCCGGTGACACGGGCGAAGACCCTCCGGGCGGCGTCGGCCAGCAGTTGCCGGTTCGCCCTGGCGTAGTTCGCGGCGGCGGCCATCGCGCCCAGGTAGGCGCGGCCCTCGGGGGAGGAGACCGGGGCGCAGGCGAGCTGCCGGTCCGGCACGTGGATGCCGTAGCGGGCCATCACCTTCTCCATCTCGCGCACGTAGTCGGTGCAGATCTGGTGGCCCAGCCCCCGGGACCCGCAGTGGATCATCACGCAGACCTGGCCGGGGCGCAGCCCGAAGGCGGTGGCGGTGGCGTCGTCGTACACCTCCTCGACGGCCTGCACCTCCAGGAAGTGGTTGCCGGAGCCGAGGCTGCCGACCTGGCGCGCGCCGCGCTCGATGGCCCGCTCGCTGACCCGCGCCGGATCGGCGTCGCCGACGGCGCCGGTGTCCTCGCAGCGGTACAGGTCCCGCTCGACGCCGAAGCCGCGCTCCACGGCGTACCGGGAGCCGCCGCGCAGCACCGCGTCGAGTTCCGCGCGGGTCGACAGGTGCCACACCGCGCCCCTGCCCATGCCGCGCGGGGTGGCCTCGCCCAGCCCGTCCATCAGCGCGTCCAACCGGGGCCGCAGCCCGTCGCGGTCGGTGTCGGCGGCGAGCAGCCGGACGCCGCAGGAGATGTCGAAGCCCACCCCGCCGGGCGAGACCACGCCGCCGTGCGCGACGTCGGTGGCGGCCACCCCGCCGATCGGGAACCCGTAGCCCCAGTGCACGTCGGGCATGGCGTACGAGGCGTCGACGATGCCGGGCAGCGTGGCGACGTTCGCGACCTGCTCCAGCGACTTGTCCTCGCCGGCGTCGGGCAGCAGGGACCGGGACGCGAACACCACCCCCGGCACCCGCATCGGGTCGTGCCGGTCGATCCGGAAGCGGTACGGCGACTCCTCGACCAGCTCCATTCCCGGCGGCTACCCGGGCGGGCGGCCCTTACACCCGCTCGCCGGCGGCCGGTCGCCGCATCGCCCAGACGTCAGGACCGCCGTCGGGCACCCGCGCCTGGCCGGTGACGTCGAACCCGAGCCGCCGGTAGAACCGCACGTTCGGCTCCGACGAGGTCTCCAGCACCGCCGGCAGGCCGGCCCGGTCGGCCTCGGCCAGGCCGGGGCGCAGCACCCGGGCGCCCAGCCCCCGGCCCTGGTCGACCCGGCGCACGCCGACGGTGGCGAGCAGGCACGCCGGCTCGGCCGACCGCAGCGAGGCGCATGCCTCGTCGGCGGCGCGCAGCGCCGACTGCCGGTCGCCGGCCAGCTCCGCGTTGCGCGCCGCGACACCGGCCCAGACCTCGTCGGGCACCGGCCGGTCCGGGCGCAGCCAGACCGCCACCGCCGCCGGCCGCCCGTCGGGGTCGACCGCCGCCCAGACGTCACCGTAGGGCAGCCCGACGGCGTCGACGGTGCCGGCGAACATCGCCTCCAGCCGCTCCCGGTGCCGGTCGGCCGCCACCGTCCAGGCCATCCAGGGGTAGCCGTCGAAGGCGTCGGCCAGCACGGCAGCCGCCGCTGCGGTCGACTCCGGCCCGATCCGGCGTACCTCGAACTCCATGCCGTCCTCCTCGCAGCGCCGCCACCCGGCTGGCGCAGTGCGCGATCATGTCACGGCGTCCGGGGCCGACGCCCGCGAATATCGGGCCCGCCCGGGGGCCTCAGAGCCGGTAGAACGCCCGGTAGCGGCGGATCAGCCGCCACTGCACCAGCACCGCCGCCACGGTCAGCAGGATCATCACGAGGGTCGCGGCGGCGGCGTAGCCGTAGCGCAGGTACTCGAAGCCGGTGCGGTAGACGAACAGCGACAGGTAGGTGGTGGCGTACGGGGGCGGGCCGCCGTCGGTGACCACGAAGGCCGGCACGAAGGAGAAGTGCAGGCTCTGGATGGCGTCGCGCACCGCCAGCAGCCCGAGCACGGGCGCCATCAGCGGCAGCGTGACCCGGCGGAACACGTCCCAGCCGGTGGCGTCCTCGATCGCCGCCATCTCGTAGACGTCGCGGGGCAGCGCCCGGCGGGCGGCCAGCAGCACCACGAAGGTCTCCCCGACGGTGAAGAGGCTCATTCCGATGATCGCCGCGCGGGCGTCGGTCGGGTCGGTGAGCCACTGCGGTGGGGTGCGTCCCAGCGCCGTCAGGCCGTTCTCCCCGCCGGTGCGCAGCAGCTGGTTGATCGGGCCGTAGAGCGGGTTGAGCAGCCAGAGCCAGAGCAGCCCGTAGGCGATCTCCGGCACCGCGGTCGGCAGCACCGCCGCGGTGCGGGCGCTGCCGACGCCGAGCGCCCGGCGGTGCAGCAGCAGCGCCAGGCCGAGGGCGAAGAGCACCCGCAGCGGTACGGCCACCAGCGCGAAGACCAGCGAGTTGGTCAGCGACACCCGGAACACCGGGTCGTCCAGCAGCGCCGCGAAGTTGTCCAGTCCCACCCAGCGGGGCGGACGCAGCAGGTCGTACTCGGTGAAGGCCAGCGCCAGGGTGACCGCGGCGGGCAGCAGCACCAGCCCGACCAGCCCGACCAGGTACGGCGTCAGCATCAGCGCCAACTGCCGGCGCGAGCGGCGGTCCGGGCTCGTCACGGGGCGTACCGGCGCCCGGAGCCGGCGTGGAAGACGTGCACGTCGGCCCAGCGCACGCCGACGCGTACCGCCGCGCCGCGGTCGGGCCGGCGGGCGGCGGGCACCCGGGCGACGACGGGGTGCCCGCCGTCGAGGGTCAGGTACGCGTACGCGTCCTCGCCGACCACCTCGATCCGGTCGACGGTGGCCGCCGCGCCGTCGGTCGCGGCCAGGGTGACCGCCTCGGGCCGGAAGCCGATCTCCAGCCGGCCGGACTCCGTGACGGTCGCCCCGGGCGGTGCCGTGCCCGTGGGCCGCACCGGCCCGTGCGCGGGGAGCAGGTTCATCGCCGGGGAGCCGACGAAACGGGCGACGAAGGTGGTGGCCGGGGTACGCCAGATCTCGTCGGGGGTGCCGACCTGCTCGATGCGCCCGTCGCGCAGCACGGCGATCCGGTCGGCGAGCACCAGCGCCTCGGTCTGGTCGTGGGTGACGTGCACCATCGTCGCGCCCAGCCGGTCGTGCAGGGCCCGCAGCTCGGCGCGCATCTGCACCCGCAGCGCCAGGTCGAGGTTGGACAACGGCTCGTCGAGCAGGAACACGTCCGGCTCGCGGACCAGCGCCCGGGCCAGCGCCACCCGCTGCCGTTCCCCGCCCGAGAGCTGCCCGGGCCGCCGGTCCAGCAGGGCGGCGCAGCCGACGGTCTCCGCCGCCGCGCGGGACCGCTCCCGGGCCACCGCGCGAGGCGTGTCGCGCACCTCCAGGCCGAAGGCGATGTTCTCCGCCACGCTCAGGTGCGGGAAGAGCGCGTACGACTGGAACACCATCGACACGTTGCGCCGGCCCGGACGCTCGGCGGTGACGTCCCGGCCGGCGATGCGGACGCGGCCGGCGGTGACCGGCTCCAGGCCGGCGACGACCCGCAGCACGGTCGACTTGCCGGCCCCCGACGGGCCGAGCACCACCAGCAGCTCGCCCCGGGCGACGCCCAGGTCCACCTCGTGCAGGACGGTCGCACCCCGGTACGCGGCTGAGACGCCGGCCAGGGCGAGGCCCGGATCGCTCACCCGTGCTCCCCGCGGGCGAAGATCGGCCGGGTCTGCCGGTCGAGGTCGCGGATGACGTCGTCGAGCCGGTCGCCCCGGTGCACGGCGTTCTCCAGGATGCCGTAGGTGACGTCCTCGATCTCCGGCCAGGTGGAGACGGTCGGCAGCGCCCGGACGGTGGGGATGGCGTCGAGGAAGACCTTCGCGCTGCGCGGCGGCTGGGCCGGACCGAGGAACGCCGGCGACCGCGACACCTCGATGTGCGACGGGACGGTACGGCCGGTGGCCGCGATGATCCGCTGGCCCTCCTCGGCGATGGCGAACTCCAGGAACCGCCACGCGGCGTCCTTGTGCTTCGCGCCCCGGGTCATGCAGTACGCGTCGGAGTGCAGCACGCCGACCTGCTTCCTGTAGACGGGCAGCGGGGCGACGTCCCACTCGAAGCCGGTGATCGAGCGGAACGTGGTGGTGGAGCGGCGGGAACTCATCAGCATGGCGAGCCGGCCGTTGGCGAACCGCGACTCGTCGTCCTCGGCCTCCACCTCCTCGTCGGTGGGCACCACCCCGTACGCCAGCCGCAGGTCGACCAGGTTCTTCAGCGCCTCCCGGGCGGCCGGGGTGTCCAGGGTCAGCCGGGTCGGCTTCGCCGGGTCGTCGACGATCTCGCCGCCGCCCGACCAGACGAACGGGGCGAGCCGGATGATCGACGGCTCCACCCCGAGGCCGTGCACGGCCGGGCGCAGCGCCGCGCCCTCGCTCTCGGTGGCCTTGACCACCACGCCGCGGGAGTCGCGGGTCATCGCCGTCGCGGTGGTGACCAGGTCGTTCCAGGTCCAGCCGGCCCTCGGCTCGGGCACCCCGTACTTCGCGAACAGGGTGCGGTTGTAGTAGACGGCCAGGCTGGAGACGTTCTGCGGCAGGCAGAGCTGCCGGTCCTTCCACCGGAAGGCGTCCCACGCCACCGGGTAGTAGTCGGCCGGGTCGACGGCCTCGGAGGCGGCCAGCCGGTCGTCCAGCGGCTCGATGACGTCCTTGGCGGCGAACTGGCCGTAGAAGCGGTAGTTCATCAGAAACGCATCCGGCGGGGCGCCGCCGGCCACCGAGGTGGCCAGCCGGGCGAGCAGGTCCTTACGGTCGCTGGCCTCGACGAGCTGCACGTCGGCGCCGGGGCGGGCCTTCTCGTACGCCTCCACGAGGGTGCGGTAGGCGGCGAGTTCCTCGGGGGCGCCGAAGACCAGCAGCCGCACCGGCCCGTCGGCGGACGACCCGGAGCCCGAGCCGCACCCGGTGGCGGCCAGCACGGCGGTGAGCAGCAGCGCGAGCAGCGCCTTCGGTCGCATGGTCAGTTCCGTCCCGTCGGGTCGTCGTGGTGGAGGAAGCGCCGCTGGGCGAGCACGAAGACGGCCAGCGCCGGCACCGTGGCCAGCACCGCGCCGGCCAGGAACACCGGGAAGTTCGTCGGGTCCAGCACCGACAGGGAGCGCAGTGCCAGCGGCAGGGTAAACAGGTCGCGGTCGTAGACGTAGACCAGCGGGTCGAGGAAGTTCGACCAGGTGAGCACGAAGGTCAGCGCGGTGAGGCCGGCGGTGACCGGGCGGACCAGCGGCAGGGCGACCCGCCACCAGGTGCGCAGCGGCGAGAGGTCCGCCACCAGGCAGGCGTCGTAGAGGTCGGCCGGCAGCGCCCGGAACGCCAGGTAGTAGACCAGGACGTAGAGCGGCGAGGTGCCCAGCAACGCCGGGGCGACCAACGGCACCAGGGTGTCGGTCAGGCCGAGCGTCCGGAAGATCGCGAAGCGGGGCACGAGCAGCGCCGTGGCCGGCACCATCAGCGCGACCAGGGAGGCCGCCACGACGACGGCGGTGGCGCGGGGGGAGATCCGGGCCAGCGCGAAGCCGGCCAGCGAGGCGACGAGCACGCTCAGCGGCACCGCGACGACCGCGACCAGGACCGAGTTGAGCGAGGCGCGCAGCAGCCCGCCCAGCTCGACGGCCTGCTGGTAACCGGTGGTCGAGACCGGCTCCGGCACGAGCTGCGGGGTGGGCGGCGGCGGCAGGCCCGGCTCGGTGAGCGAGCCGGAGACCAGCAGCAGCAGCGGCGGGACGAAGACGAGCAGGACGAAGGCCGCGCCGAGGGTGCGCCAGGCGCGGCCGGCCGCCTCGGGCAGCGGTGAGGGGCCGCGCGCGCGGCCCCTCACCGTGTCGTTGCCGATGGTCGCCTTCCTCAGAGCGTGAGCTGCCAGGCGCCGAGGCCGTGCGAGGCGGCGTAGAGCAGCCGCTTGCCCGGCACGATGGTCAGCCCGGCGACCTCCACGTTCGGCATGCCGCGGGCCGCCTTCACCCAGGTGGTGCTGCCCTTGGCCAGCCGCAGGACGCCGAAGTCGGTGGCCGCGTAGAGGGTGCCGGTGACGTCGTCGCGGACCAGGTCGGTGATCGGCTGGTCGCCGAAGTCGTACGACCGGTCGGTCCAGGTCGCGCCGGCGTCGGCCAGCCGCACCTCGAACGCGTGCCCCACGGTGGCCGGGGTGTTCGAGTTGAACCCGCTGTAGGAGACCCACGCCCGGGCCGGGTCGGCCGGGTCGACGTGGATGCTGGTGACGAAGCGGTTCGGCGTGGCGGCGGTGTCGATCCGCGTCCAGGTGACCGCCGCCGCCGGCTCGGCGTCGACGTTGCGGGACACGAACACCCGGCCGGTGCTGGTGGCCGCGTACGCCGTGGACGAGTCGGAGGCGACCCGCTCGACGACCGAGACGGCGCCGCCGGCCCGGTCGCCCCACGCGGCGTCGGTCAGGTTGACGGTGCCCAGCGGCGCGAAGTCGCCGCACTGCGCCTCGAAGGTGCCGGTCCAGGTGTTGCAGATCCGGTTGGCCTCGGCCAGGCTCCGGTCGCCCAGCCCGAACGTCTTCGTCCGGTAGACGGTGCGCGAGGTGCCGGCGAACATCGTGCCGCTCACCTTCGGGTCGGTGATCACCGGGGCGTAGAACAGGGTGCCCGGCTGCCCGAAGATCGGGTCCGAGATCGAGATCCAGCTGCCCACGTCGCCATTGGCGAAGTTCACCTCGGGCGAGGCGTCGTAGAAGGTGTGGAAGCGGAACTCCGGCTTGCCGACGTCGAAGCCGGACGCGCCGCCGTCACCGATCATCGTGTTGACCCAGCGCCGGCGCTCGCCCTTGTTCTCCCAGGTGCCGTTGTCCTGGGTGCCGCCCTGCAGCAGGCGGTGGTCGTGCGGGCTGGCCGAGAGGCTGATGAACTGCAGCGTGTTCATGCCCTTGTTGATGCCGTCCAGCTTCGACGGGATCTTCGACAGCATCTGCCGGCAGCGGTCCTTCTGCGCCTGCGTGGTCAGGTTGCGGTCCGGGTTGTCGCACCAGGCCGACCGGTCCACGAACTGGCCGCTGGAGCGCATCACGCCGCCGTCGTTGGCCTCGAAGAACTGGTACGGGTTGCGCGGGTTGGTGACCAGGGCGTGCTGGTCGGGGTGCAGGCCGTTGGGGTGCAGCTCGTCGGTGCCGTCGTAGGTCATGTCGGTGCCGCTGACGCCGGCGTCGGTGGAGAGGACCACCGCCCGCTTGTGGGCGACGGTCTCGCCGTAGACGTAGGAGCCGCCGGTGTAGACGATGTCCGGGTGCCCGGCCGGGGTGTGCACGAACACGTCGTACCAGCACTGGCCGGTGCACTGGTTGTAGGTGGCGTAGCCCGGGTCGGCCGGGTTGGCGCTGCTCAGGTCGGCGAACGCGGGGGCGCCGCTGGCCACGTCGTCGCTGCGGAACAGCCGCGAGTACGGGTTGCCGAGGTTGCCCTCGTAGACGTACATGCGGGTCTTGCCGTTCGGCAGGGCGGTCACGTCGATCGCGGCCCGGGTCTGGAAGACCGCCGGGTTCAGCGAGGGCTTGATCTGCGTCCAGGTGGCGCCGGCGTCCGCGGAGCGCCACACCCCCCGGGCGTACGAGGAGGCGTAGACGGTGTTCGCGTCGCGCGGGTCGAGCTTGACGTAGCGCACGCCGCGCGGCGAGCAGGTGGCGGTGTTGTTGTACTCCGCGGCGCTGCCCGTGCACTGCGTCGCGTCGGCCGAGCCGTTGTGGATGAACTTCCAGTTCGCGCCGCCGTCGGTGGACTTGTAGAGGCCCCACTTCTCCGCGTCGGGCACGGGCCGGGTGACGCCGGTGCAGCAGGAGCTGGACATGCCGCGCAGGGCGGTGGTGGTGGCGACGTAGAGCGTCTTCGGGTCGCCGGGCTTGACGGTGATCTCACCGATGCCCTTGCCGGCGAGCGCGTCCTTGCCCAGCGGGCCGTTCCAGGTGACGCCGCCGTTGGTGGACCTGTAGAGGCCGACGCCGGCAACGCAGCCGGAGGCGCAGGTGTTCGCCTCGCCGGTGCCGACGTAGATGGTCAGCCCGGTCCTGTCGTTGCGGTCGATCTTGACCGAGCCGGCGGCGTTGATGCCGAGCGGCCCGCCCAGGTAGAACCACTTCGGCTCGGCCGCCAGGACGTTCAGGGTGCCCCAGACGCCGCCGCCGGCCGGCGTGACGTACGCCCGGCAGAGCAGGGCGTTGCAGTCCGGGGCGATGTCGATGGAGGTGACCCGGCCACCCGCGACGTACGCGTTCGGCATGTAGTTGGAGGCGTTGCGGAACTCGGTGAACGGGTAGAGGGCCTCGCTGGGGCCGATGTTGGTCCAGCCGCGGGTGCCACCGGCACGCCGCTCCGCGGCGGCGTACGCCGACTTGGACCGGTCGACCTGGGCGATGCTGATCGTGTCGGCCGGGTACGCGCGCTCCAGGAACTCCTGCTGCGCGGCGTTGCCGGGTCCCTCCGGCGACATGCCGTCGCTGCCCGGCACGGCCTGGCGCAGCCGCTCCATGTGGGCGCCGAGCGCGCCCGGCATCTCCCCGTCGCCGGCCGCGGCGACGGGGGCCGGCACCTGGGCGCCGGCGAAGTGAATTCCGATGAGCCCGGTCGACGCCACCAGGGCACCGACCGCCAGTCCTGCGAGCAGATGGCGACGTCTGCGCTTCACGAGGTCCCTCCGGCAGATGACGGCGCCACCTCGGCGCGACCCTCCGCATTGGCGATCGTCGCTGGCAGCGTCCACGGTGGAGAATGGCAGAGCGCATCGACGCAGACAATCCTCTGCATGGACCGGGATCGACGCATGGTTGCATTCGCATGGAACGGGTAGTGCGCCAGCATGCCATCGCGTTACGAGAACTACCCGAGGATCGCCATCGTCACGGGCGCCGATTCCGGCATCGGCCGGGCCTGCGCCGTCGCCCTCGCCGGGGCCGGCTTCGACGTCGGCGTCACCTGGCACCGCGACGCCGAGGGCGCCGAGCGGACCGCCGCCGAGGTGCGCGCCGTCGGCCGGCGCTGCGAGATCGCCGAGCTGGACCTGACCCGGCTGCCGGGCGCCGACGCGGTCGTCGACGAGCTGGCCGACCGCCTCGGCGGCCTCGGCGTGCTCGTCAACAACGCCGGCACCGGGGCCTCCACCCCGTTCGTCGAGACCGGCTGGGAGCAGTGGCGTGAGGTGCTCTCCGTCGACCTCGACGGGCCGTTCCTGTGCGCACAGCGGGCCGCCCGGCGGATGCGCGCGGCGGGGCTGGGCGGACGGATCGTCAACATCACCAGCGTGCACGAGCACGCGCCCCGGGTCGGCTCGGCCGCGTACTGCGCGGCCAAGGGCGGGCTCGGCCTGTTGACCAAGGTCATGGCGCAGGAGTTGGCGGCGGACGGGATCACCGTCAACGCGGTCGCCCCGGGTGAGATCGCCACCCCGATGACCGGGCAGGAGGACGTCGACCCGTTCACCGAGGAGCGGCCCGGGGTGCCGGTCGGGCGGCCCGGCGACGCGCGGGAGGTGGCCGCCGTGGTCGCGCTGCTCGCCTCGCCCGCCGCCGCGTACGTCACCGGCGCGTCCTGGCCGGTGGACGGCGGCATGCTGATGATGGGCCCGCAGGCCAACGCGCTGGAGTCGCACGACTGGCGCTCGGTGCGGGGATGACCGGGGGCCGCGGCCGGTTCCCGGCCGCGGCCGCGCCCGCCGGGTAGCGCCGATGCGGGGGTGACCGGAGCCGGGGCGGGACGGCCTGCGACGGCCCGCCAGTCGGGTGCGGGCAGCCGCACCCCGCGGCCGGTGGGCAGGGCGGCGGCGGGACAATGGGAGCCTCCGCCCGCGAGGCCGCCGGCGGGAGTCCCCCGATCGGCAGGAGAACGGTCAGCGTGTCGGAAACCCCCGAGGCGACGTCGTCGGCGGACGGGCTACGCGCCGACTGCGCCCGGTGCTTCGGGCTCTGCTGCGTCGCGCCCGCCTTCGCCGCGTCGGCCGACTTCGCCGTCGACAAGCCCGCCGGCCGGCCCTGCCCGAACCTGCGGGCCGACTCGCGCTGCGGCATCCACGCCGACCTGCGCGACCGGGGCTTCCCCGGCTGCACCGTCTTCGACTGCTTCGGCGCCGGGCAGCGGGTGGCCCAGGACACCTTCGGCGGGCGGGACTGGCGCGACGCGCCGGAGACCGCCGCGCGGATGTTCGACACGTTCGCGGTGATGCGGCCGCTGCACGAGCTGCTCTGGTACCTGACCGAGGCGCTCGCGACGCGCCCGCCGCAGCCGCTGCGCGACGAGTTGTCCGTCGCGCTCGACGAGACCGAGCGGCTCACCCGGGAGCCCGCCGGGACGCTGCTGACACTCGACGTGGACGCGTACCGGGGGCGGGTCAACCCGCTGTTGTCGCGCGCCGGGGACGCGGCCCGGGCCCGGGGCGGCCGGCCGGGCGTGGACCGGCGGGGTGCCCACCTGTTCGGCGTCGACCTGCGCCGCGCCGACCTGCGCCGGGCCAACCTGCGCGGGGCGCTGCTGATCGGCGCCGACCTGCGCGGCGTCGACCTCGGCCTGGCCGACCTCACCGGCGCCGACCTGCGCGGGGCCGACCTGCGCGGCGCGGACCTGTCCGGCAGCCTGTTCCTGCACCAGTCGCAGCTCGACGCGGCCCGGGGCGACCGGCACACCGCCTTGCCGCCCGGCCGGACCCGCCCCGGGTACTGGTCACCGCTGTCCCTCACCCCCCTGCGCCGCCCACCCCGCTCCCCCGCGCGCCCCACCCGCCACCCCCGCCGCCGCTAACCCCACCCCGCCCCACCCGCGCCCCGCCCCCCCGTTCTCCGCGATCATGCAGTTGTGGTGCTGAACAAAGCGGCCGCAGACCGGACATGACGGGCACCGCAGCTGCGTGATCGCCGTGGCAGGGGCGGGCCGGCGGGCCTGGCGGGGTAGGGGTTTCGGGCGGAGGGCTGCGGGTAGCCGGGGCCGGAACGGCAACGGCGGACGGCACGGGAGGCAGCGGTGGGGTATCGGGCGCGCGACGGTGAGCTGCCGGTCGACCCGGCGCACGCCGAGGACGAGGCCGGCCAGGCACGGCTGGTCCAGGTCGAGGCGGACACCGACGTCCCGGCGCGGGACGACACGACGGAGAAGCCCGACATCGTCACCGAGGACGACGGGTCGGGCGTGGCGGGCGGCGCGTCGGGCAGTTCCAGTGGCGGATCCGGCATGCCGGGCCACCCGGACGCGGCGCGCTGAGCCCGCCACGCACGTTTGCGGGCAGGCCACCGGGGCAGGAGTGCGGCATGACCGAACAGAACCGTACCGACCGGGCCGCCACCGACGAGCCGGACGGCGCGACCGCCATGCAGGCGTCGCTGCGTCCGCCGGGCGAGTCCCTGCACAGCACCGACGACACCGGCGACGACTTCGCCGACCTGCCGGCCGAGGACCGGCGGTCCGCCCGGGAGGTCAGCCGCGCCGGCTACGACGTGGACGCCGTCTCCGGCACCACCGACCCGAGCCGCACCGAGTGACCTGATCGCCGGCTCGCCCGCCGGTCCGGTCAGCGGCCGGCGGGCACCACCGACGCGCGGGCCTCGATCATGCCCCGGTTGGCCAGCGCGTCGGCGCGCTCGTTCTCCGGGTGGCCGTTGTGCCCCTTCACCCACAGCCAGGTGACCTCGTGCTGGGCGCACGCGGCTTCCAGCCGCTGCCACAGGTCGGCGTTCTTGACCGGCTGCTTCGCGGCCGTCCGCCAGCCGTTGCGCTTCCACGAGGCCAGCCAGCTCGTGATGCCGTTGCGCACGTACGTGCTGTCGGTGTGCAGCTCGACGGTGACGGGCCGGGTCAGGCTCTCGAGCGCCTGGATGGCCGCCATCAGCTCCATCCGGTTGTTGGTGGTCGGGGTCGCCTCGCCGCCGCACAGCTCCCGCTCGTGCGCGCCGTAGCGCAGCACCACGCCCCAACCGCCGGGGCCGGGGTTGCCGCTGCACGCCCCGTCGGTCCAGATCTGCACGACCCTGCCGGCCGTCTCGTCCACCATGTCGGCAACCTACCGAATCCGCACCGCCTCCCCCGCCGTCGGGGCGGCGGCGTGGCGTGGACTGCTCAGCGCCGGCGCCGGCGACAGCGACCCGGTGGCGGACCTGCGCGTGCTGATCCGCGACGCCGCGCGCCGTGGGCTGGGGCGGCTCAGCCATCGACGCCGTCCGCGCTGGCTCAGCCGTCGGCGTCCCGGTCGCCGAGGACCGGCGGTGGGACCGTCCACGTCGCCGAGCGCCGGGCCGGATCGAGGCGGTCGCGGAGCCGGGCCGCGGCGTCGCCGGCCGTGGCGGCGACCATCGGCAGCAGCCGGGTGGAACTCATCAGCGCCACCTCCTCCGCCGGGCTGGTGACGCCGTCGAGGAACCGCAGCACCCGCTCGGCGGGGTTGCGGTCGAAGAGCCGGCCGAAGAAGTCCGGCCCGTCGGCGCCGCCGGCGTCCAGCGCCCGGAGCGCGACCGCGTCCATCCAGCGGTGGCGACGCGGGTACGCGGGGCCGGGCACCGGCGGGCGGCCGGCGGCGAGGGCGCGGGCGACCTGCTCGGCCTGCCGGTGCATGGCCGAGAAGGTGAAGCCGGTGGACGGCCGGGTGGCGCCGCCGGCCGTGCCGAGGCGGACCACCCGGGGCGAGGGCCGCGCCTCGAACGGGCCGTCGGTCATCGGGATCACCCCGTTCTCGACCTCCCGCACGGTGAGCCGGGTCGGGTCGAGGCCGAGCAGGTCCCGGTAGCCGGCCAGCGCCGCGTCGTACCCGGCGTCGGTGAGCAGACCGGGGCCGAACTCCGTGTACTCCACCAGGGCGTAGCGGTCGCTCACCGGCAGGACGTAGCCGAACGACACGCCCCGGGCGGGCTGCGGGGTGCGGAAGTCCATCAGGACGGCCCGTGCCGGGTCGAAGACCGGCGCGGCGGACTCCAGCCACCAGCCCCGGAAGTGCTGGAGCCAGTTGGTGCGGCCGGGTCGCCGGGGCGGCCGGGGCCGGGAGTCCAGCACCCAGGAGGCGCGGACGGTCGGGCCGGTGCCGCCGGTACGTACCAGGACGTGCCGGCCGTCGTCGTGCAGGGCGTCGACGGGCGCGCCGATCCGCCGCACCCCGAGCCGCCGCTCGGCCTCGGCAGCCCGGTCGTAGACCGGGCCCGAGCGCAGCATGGCGTACCGCAGGGGGGCGAGGTCGAGCACGCGGCGGCCGGCGGGCGTCGCCACCTCGACCTGGGGCCAGCTCGCGGCCAGCAGGGGGTCCAGGTCGCTGCCGGAACGGTCCCAGAACGCCCAGGTCCGGTCCTGGCCGCGTCGGTGGACCGGGTCGACGACGGCGATCCGCAGGCCGCGCACCCCGTGCCGGTCCAGGGCCGCGAGGACCAGCGACCCCGCGCCGCCGCCGCCGACCAGCGCCAGGTCGACGTCCAGCGGTGCGGAGGTGTTCACGCCGCCCACGCTGCCACACCGCCCGGGCCGTGCAGCCACCGACCGGCCGCGCCGCGTCGGGGCCACCCGGGGCGGGACTTTGACCGGCGTTGCCACACTCGTGGC
>NZ_JBFABB010000147.1:0-14367 GCF_040640035.1 Micromonospora sp. NPDC023633
CTTCGTGGCGGAGTGGACCGCGCACCCGAACTTTCCGCGGCCGGAGCCGGCTCAGTACTACCAGGACTGCCTGGAGCGGTTGCGGGATCTGACGGCCCCGGGTGGGGCGCCGGGGTCCGGGACGCCGAGCGTCCACCTGGGACGCGGCGGCGAACGGGGACGCGAACGCGGTCGCCTCGCGGCGGCCGGTCGGGCGCTCACCGGGCCGCGCGCCGTGGTGTGCGGGGTGGGTCGACGGGCGCCCCGGGTGAGACGGGCGCGGTGTGCGGTGCCCATCTGGGGCCTCGGGCGGCTAATGTCTCATCATGGAGCGGCGAATCTTCGGCCTCGAGACCGAGTACGGCGTCACCTGCACCTACCGTGGGCAGCGGCGGCTGTCCCCCGACGAGGTCGCCCGGTACCTCTTCCGCCGCGTGGTGTCGTGGGGCCGGTCGAGCAACGTTTTCCTGCGCAACGGCGCCCGGCTCTACCTGGACGTCGGCTCGCACCCGGAGTACGCCACCCCGGAGTGCGACTCGGTGGTGGACCTGGTCGCGCACGACCGGGCCGGTGAGCGGATCCTGGAGGGTCTGCTCGTCGACGCGGAGAAGCGGCTGCACGACGAGGGCATCGCGGGCGAGATCTACCTGTTCAAGAACAACACCGACTCGGCCGGCAACTCGTACGGCTGCCACGAGAACTACCTGGTGTCGCGGCACGGGGAGTTCGGCCGGCTGGCCGACGTGCTGATCCCCTTCCTGGTCACCCGGCAGTTGATCTGCGGGGCGGGCAAGGTGCTGCAGACGCCGCGCGGGGCGGTCTACTGCCTCTCGCAGCGCGCCGAGCACATCTGGGAGGGCGTCTCGTCGGCGACGACCCGGAGCCGGCCGATCATCAACACCCGCGACGAACCCCACGCGGACGCGGAGCGCTACCGCCGGCTGCACGTCATCGTCGGCGACTCCAACATGAACGAGGTCACCACGCTGCTCAAGGTCGGCACCGCCGACATCGTGCTGCGGATGATCGAGGCCGGGGTGGTGATGCGCGACCTGACGCTGGAGAACCCGATCCGGGCGATCCGCGAGGTGTCGCACGACATCACCGGGCGGCGCAAGGTGCGGCTGTCCTCCGGCAAGGAGGTCAGCGCGCTGGAGATCCAGCAGGAATACCTGGCCAAGGCGACCGAGTTCGTGGAGCGGCGCGGCGGCGACCAGACCGCCAAGCGGGTGGTGGAGCTGTGGGGCCGGGTGCTGCGCGCGGTGGAGACCGGCGACCTGGAGCCGGTGTCCCGGGAGATCGACTGGGTGACCAAGCTGCGGCTCATCGAGCGCTACCAGCGCAAGCACGACCTGCCGCTGTCGCACCCGCGGGTGGCCCAGATGGACCTCGCCTACCACGACCTGCGCCGGGGCCGGGGCCTCTACGGGCTGCTGGAGCGGCGCGGCGAGGTGGACCGGGTGGCGACCGACCCGGAGATCTTCGAGGCCAAGGAAACCCCGCCCCAGACGACCCGGGCGCGGTTGCGCGGGGAGTTCATCCGGCACGCCCAGGAGAAGCGGCGCGACTTCACCGTCGACTGGGTGCACCTGAAGCTCAACGACCAGGCGCAGCGCACCGTGCTCTGCAAGGACCCGTTCCGGGCGTACGACGAGCGGGTGGAGCGGCTGATCGCCAGCATGTGACGGCGACGCCGGCCCGGTGGGTGCTGACCGCCGTCCGGGCCGGCGGGGCCGGTAGGCTGACCGCGCCATGACGACTTCCGAACCTCCCGAGAGCGGCCGCCAGCGACAGAACTGGGCCGAGCGCCGCCGCGAGAAGATCCGCGCCGAGATCGAGCGCAACCGCCGCGGCGAGTACACGGTGCCCACCTGGGTGCTGGCGCTCGCGCTGGTGCTGATCGTGGGCGCCTGGCTGGCCCTGATCTTCCTGGCCTGAGCCGCCCTGACGCGACGTCGTGGCGGCTCGACGAGGCCGCAACCTCGAAGTTGCGCCGGCCCCGGCGAAGCTGGAACGGTCATGCCCGTTCGGCATTTCCGGTGGCCGACCGCGCACGCCGCGGTCGTGGCAGGGAGGGTGACGGCATGGCGCACATCGACCTCGGTCTCGACGAGCGGGCGCATCCGGGCATCAACGGCCCGATGCGGTTCCGCCCCGAGACGGCCAAGCCGCTCAACGAGCTGGCGGAGACGCTGCTGCGCGCCCCGCACCCGACGCTGAGCCCCGGCGAGCGGGAACTGATCGCGGCGTACGTGTCGGGGCTGAACGAGTGCCGGTTCTGCTGCGCGTCGCACTCGGCGTTCGCGGCGGCGCAGCTCCCCCTGGGCATGCGGCTGGTCGACCAGGTCCGTGCCGATCCGGCGACCGCCGAGGTCAGCGACAAGCTGCGGGCGCTGCTGGAGATCGCCGGCGCCGTGCAGCGCAGCGGCCGTGACGTGACGGCGGAGCTGGTCAAGGCCGCGCGGTCCGCCGGCGCGACGGACCTGGAGATCCACGACACGGTCCTGATCGCGGCGGCGTTCTGCATGTTCAACCGGTACGTCGACGGGCTGGGCACGCTGGCTCCCGAGGACCCGGCGGTGTACGAGATGACCGCGGAACACATCGTGCGCTACGGCTACGGCGCGAGCTGACCGAGCGTCTGCGGGCGCACCGCCCGGCGGGGCCCGACCCCGCGGGCGGGCGCCGCGCCGCAGAGGTGCCGGACGGCCGGGCGGGTCAGGCCAGCAGGCGTGCGGCGTGCCGGCCGGCCGCGGCGGCGGCCAGGAAGTAGGCGTGATCGGCGTCGAGGCCCCGGCCCATGGTGGACAGCGGCACGGGCGCGGCCCGCAGCGCGGCGTCGAGCCCGTCGGTCGGGACCCGGACGAGGGTGTGCCGCGCCGCGAGGGGCGCCAGCGCCGCGTCGACCTCGTCGGCCAGCGCCGGGGCCAGGCCGTCGGGCACGACCAGCTCGGCGGGGGCGAGGGCCACCCGGCCGTACGCGGTGAGGCTGTGGTGCGACACGCCCCGGTGCCGGGGCCGGGGGTCGGCGTCGGAGATCCGCAGCGACCCGACCGGGCGCCCGCCCAGCGTGGCGACGGCGTTGACGGCCTCGCCGACGGCCACCCCGGAGAAGCCCCACCGGGTGCCGGTGCCCAGGTTGCCCGGCCCCTGCGCGACGACGACGACGTCGGCGCGCAGCACGTGCCGGGCGGCCAGCAGCCCACTGTGCACGGTGCTCGCCTCCAGGTCCCCGCCGAACGCCTGGCCGACGGTGACCGTGCCGACGAGGTGGTCGCGCAGCCCGGCGAGGGTGCGGGAGAACCAGGCCGGCAGTGCCCCGCCGTCGGTCAGCAGGTACGCCACCCGGGCGGCGGGGGCGTCGGCGTGGATGCCGGCCAGGATCGCCGGCAGCGCGGAGTGCAGGTCGGCGGTGACGACGGGCAGGCCGGCCAGGTCGTCGGCGGCGGCCATCACCTCCCGGTGCGGGGACGCCTCCTCGTCGACGCCGAGCAGGATCGGCTGCAGCGGGGTGTAGCGGGCCTTGACCAGGTGGCCGGCGTCGCGGGTGTCGAGGGCCTGCGGCGGGTCCGGCGGCAGCCGGTCGGGCAGCGCCACGACCAGGGCGTACCCGCCGGTGCCGAGGCCCATCAGCAGTGCGCCGGCGTTGAGCAGCACCCGGTCGCCGGGCTCGGGCCGGCCGACGAGCGCGGGGTAGGCCAGGGCGCGTACGGTGCCGCCGTCGGGCAGGTCGACGTCCAGTTCGACCGCCCCGCTCCACTGCCGTCGCAGCGCCGTCACCGTTCCCGACCGCCATCGCACCATGTCCGGCACGCTAGCGTCGCCGCCCGGAGCGGGCGCGCCCGGGGCGGTACGGCCGGTCGGCGGTCAGCCGCCGGAGCCGCCGGATCCCGGGGCGTCGCCGGTGCGGGTGGGGTCGAGGAAGACGTACCGGATCTGCGGGTGGCGGGCGGTGAGCCGCCGCTCGGCCTGGTCGGCGGCGGCCTCGATGGTCGCGCCGCTCGCCTCGTCGTCGAAGTCCACCTTCGCGGCGACCAGGACGTCGCTCGGGCCGAGCTGCATGGTCAGCAGGGTGTCGATCCGGCGCACGGCGGGTAGGCCGGCGAGTTCCTCGCTGATCTCGCCGCGCAGCCGTTCGGGTACGGACCGGCCGACCAGCAGCGAGATGTTGCTGTGGGCCAGGACGGCGGCCACCACGAGCAGCAGCACGCCGATCAGGACGGAGGCGGCGCCGTCCCAGAACTCGTCCCCGGTGAGCTGGGACAGGGCGACCCCGGCGGCGGCCAGCACCAGCCCGATCAGGGCCGCGCTGTCCTCCAGGAAGACGGCCTTCAGGGGGGTGTCGGAGGTCAGGTGCAGGAACCGGCGCGGCGTGGTGCGCCAGCGGCGGGACTCGGCGCGGACCTGGCGCACGGCGCGGGCCAGCGAGACCGACTCGATGGCGAACGACACCGCCAGCACGACGTAGGTGACCAGGTAGTCGCCGCTGTGCTCGTGCACCAGGATGGTGGTGACGCCGTGGGTGATGGCGAAGCCGGCGCCGGCGACGAACGTGAACAGCGCCGCGAGGAACGCCCAGACGTAGCTCTCCTTGCCGTACCCGAACGGGTGCCGGGCGTCGGCGGGCCGCGCCCCGCGGCGTAGCGCGAGGTACAGCAGCACCTCGGTGGTGGTGTCGGCGACGGAGTGCACGGCCTCGGAGAGCATCGCCGCCGACCCGGAGATCACCCCGGCGACGAGCTTGGCCACCGCGATGGCGAGGTTGGCGGCCCCCGCCACCACGACGGTGCCGACGCTCTCGGTCCTGACCTCCGGCTGGGTCACCACGTCACTGTAGGGTCGTCGTCGGCGGCCCGCCCGGCGACCGGTGAACCGGCCGGTCGCGACGCGGGGCACGTCCTGCCCGCGTGGGTGCACGGGCGCGGCGCGCGGGCTGCTAGCGTCTACCGCGTGTCGCGGACCCGCACCGAACGCCTGGTCAACCTGGTTATCTGCCTACTGTCCACGCGACGGTTCCTGACCGCCGCGCAGATCGCCGCGACCGTGCCCGGCTACGAGCACGATCCGGACGACGCCCGTGACCACGAGGCCTTCCAGCGCAAGTTCGAGCGGGACAAGGCCGAGCTGCGTGAGCTGGGCGTGCCCCTGGAGACCGGGACGGCGAGCGTCTTCGACGCGGAGCCCGGCTACCGGATCGCCCACCGGGAGTACGCGCTGCCCGACATCCCCCTCGAACCGGACGAGGCCGCCGCGGTCGGCATCGCCGCCCGGTTGTGGCAGCACGCCGGCCTGGCCGCCGCCGCCTCCTCCGGGCTGGCGAAGCTGCGCGCCGCCGGCGTCGACGTGGACCCGCAGGCCACGCTGGGCCTGGAGCCGATGGTCACGGTGGACCCGGCGTTCGCGCCGCTCACCGCGGCGGCCCGGGACCGGCGTGAGGTCAGCTTCGACTACCGGGTGCCCGACCGCGACGACCCCACCCGCCGCCGCCTGCAGCCGTGGGGCGTGGTCTGCTGGCGGGGCCGCTGGTACGTGGTCGGGCACGACCTCGACCGCGAGGCGACCCGCTGCTTCCGGCTGTCCCGGGTGGTCGGCACGGTCCGGGCGACCGGCGCCCCCGGGGGCTACGAGCCGCCGGCCGGGGTCGACCTGATCAGCCACGTGGCCCGCTGGTCGGGGCCGGCGGAGCGCACCGGGCGGGCCACCGTGCTGGTCGCCGCCGGACGCGCCGCCGGGCTGCGCCGCTGGGCGGTCGACGCCACCGCCTGCCCCGACGGCGACCGGCTCGTCCTGCCCTACGCCGACGCGGACGTCCTTGCGGGTCAGCTCGTCGGCTACGGCCCGGACGTGCGGGTGCTCGATCCGCCGGAGGTGCGCGACGCGGTGATCCAACGGCTCAAGGAGATCGCCGCCCGGCACGACGACCTCGCGGTCGCCGGGGGTGTCCGGTGACCCGGCCGGCCGCCCGGGGCGGCTCCCGCGCGTCGGCCGACCGGCTGGCCCGGCTGCTGAACCTGGTGCCCTACCTGCTGGCCCGGCCCGGCATCGAGCTCGCCGAGGCGGCCGGGGACCTGGGCGTCACCGAGCGGCAGCTGCGCGAGGACCTGGAACTGCTCTGGGTGTGCGGGTTGCCCGGCTACGGCCCGGGTGACCTGATCGACATGGCGTTCGACGGCGACCGGGTGACGATCACCTACGACGCCGGCATCGACCGGCCGCTGCGGCTCACCCCGGACGAGGCCCTCGCGTTGGTGGTGGCGCTGCGGATGCTCGCCGAGACGCCCGGGGTGACCAACCGGGAGGCCGTCGAGCGGGCCCTCGCCAAGATCGAGCACGCGGCCGGCGATCTGGTGGCGGCACCGGTCGAGGTCCGGCTGCCCGCCGACACGCACCGGGTGGAGCAGCTGCGGGCGGCCGTCGAGAGCGGCCGGGCCCTGCGCATCACCTACTACACGGCAGCCCGGGACGAGACCACCGACCGCGTCGTCGACCCGC
Source organism: Micromonospora sp. NPDC023633 (assembly GCF_040640035.1). Taxonomy (NCBI): domain Bacteria; kingdom Bacillati; phylum Actinomycetota; class Actinomycetes; order Micromonosporales; family Micromonosporaceae; genus Micromonospora; species Micromonospora sp. NPDC023633. The sequence continues at coordinate 6,472 of NZ_JBFABB010000147.1, forward strand.
TGCGGATGCTGATGGTCGGCGGGCGGGCGTACGTGGAGGCGTGGTGCCGCCGGGCGGAGGCGGTGCGGCTGTTCCGGGCCGACCGCATCGACGCGGTCGCCGAGCTGGACGAGCGGGCCGCGGTGCCGCCGCAGGCCCGCCCGCACGACCTCACCGAGGGCGTGTTCCGCCCGTCGCCGGACCTGCCGCTGATCACCCTGCGGATCGGTCGCGGCGAGCGGTGGCTCACCGAGTACTACCCGTGCGAGCGGATCGAGGCCGGCGACGGCGACCACTGGCTGGTCTCGCTGCGGGTCACCGACCTGGGCTGGGCCCGCCGGTTCGTGCTGGGCCTGGGCCCGGACGTGACCGTGGTCGCCCCGGCCGAGCTGGCCGAGCAGGTCCGGGCCGCGGCGGTCGCCGCCCTGGACGCGTACGCCTTGCCGACGCCGGCCGCGCCACCCGCGCCCGCGGGCGGGCCGGACACGCCGCGGGCGGTGTCCCCGGCCGACCCGGCGGTGACCGCCGGCAGGCAGTAGGCTGGCCGCCGTGGTGAAGTGGATCGTGCTCGCGCTGGTGCTGTTCGCGCTCGTCGTGTTCGTCCTGGCCCTGCGGCCGGTGCTGGCGCGGCTGCCCCGGCTGCGTCGCGCGGCCGTGGCCCTGCAACGGCGTGCGACCGAGGCGGAGGCGCTGCGGGAGACCGCCGAGACCCTCCAGGCGCGGGCCGAGGCCCTCCAGGAGCAGCTCGACACCACCCAGCGGCGGCTGGCCGTGATCAGGGCCAAGCGCGGCGGCTGATCGGTCGGTGCCCGGTCCCTGCGCGAACCGGTCCGGTTGCGCGCAGGAACGATCCTTCGGCAGATGGTTGACGGGACGTCCCGCGTTGGTCAAGACTTCACCGGCCGGGGGCGAACCACCACCACCCGGCGGGTGGCAACGGCCGTCGGCGGACGTACGATGGGCTGCGGTACACCCCACACGACGACACAGAGCGACTGGAGCTTCCCATGGGTGCCCTCAAGCCGTGGCACATCGCCGTACTCGTGGTCGTGCTGATCCTGCTCTTCGGCGCGAAGCGGCTCCCGGACGCGGCCCGTTCGCTGGGCCGTTCGCTGCGGATCATCAAGGCCGAGACCAAGAGCCTGCACGACGACGACCGCGACCTCGCCGAGAAGGCCGACGCGCAGTCCGCCTACCAGCCGCTCCCGCCGCAGACCGTCCAGGGCCAGCCGTACGCGCCGCCGCCCGCCGGGCAGCAGCCGCACGTCGCCCCGCAGCAGCAGCCGTACGCACCCCCGGTCAACGATCCGGCGCAGCGCGTCCGCGACAACTGACCGAAGGGCCCGAGACCCGTGGCCTTCGCCCTTAAGAAGCGCGGCCCGAGCAACTTCGAGCGGGCCGCCGACGGCTCGATGACGCTCATCGAGCACATCCGCGAGCTGCGCACCCGGTTGTTCCGCGCCTCCCTGGCGATCGCGGTCGGGCTGATCGGCGGCTTCCTGCTCGCGCAGCCGGCGTTCAACCTGCTCAAGCAGCCGTACTGCCGGCTTCCCGGCATGGTGGTCGACGGTGAGTGCCAGAACTTCCTGATGCTCGCGCCCGCGGACGGCTTCGTCCTCAAGCTGAAGCTGGCGCTCTGGATCGGGTTGATCATCGGTGCGCCGGTCTGGCTCTACCAGCTCTGGGCGTTCATCGCGCCCGGCCTGCACCGCCACGAGCGCAAGTGGGCGTACCTCTTCGTCGCGATCGCGGCGCCCCTGTTCGCCGCCGGCGCGGTGCTGGCCTACTTCGTCGTGGACAAGGGTCTGGCCTTCCTGCTGGAGGCCGGGGTCACCGGCACCGACTCCCAGTTGGAGGTGACCCGGTACATCTCCTTCGTCACCAACATGATCCTGCTCTTCGGGGTGGCGTTCGAGTTCCCTCTCACCCTGCTGATGCTGAACTTCACCGGGGTGGTGAGCGCTCGCCGGCTGCTCAGCTGGTGGCGGGCCGTGGTCTTCATCTGCTTCGCGTTCGCGGCGGTGGCCACCCCCGATCCCGGACCGTTCGGCATGACCCTGCTGGCGCTCTGCCTGTCGCTGCTCTACTTCGTCGCCGTCGGGGTGGCGTTCCTCAACGACAGGCGGAAGGGACGCGGCAAGGAGATCTACGCCGGCATCGACGACGACGAGGTGTCGCCGCTGACGTTCGACCCCGAGCCGGTGGAGGCCGGGAAGCGGGTCGACGCCAGCGCGCCGATCGTCGCCCCGGAGCCGGTCGCCGCGCCGGCGCCGATCGACCGGCGCTACGACGACATGACCTGACCGGCCGGTCGTTCCCCGTAACCAACGGCAACAAGCCCTCCCTTGGCGGAGGGCTTGTTGCTTTTCGGCCAGGTGCCGGGCCGGGGCGGTCGTCGCACGGTGCGGGCCGCCGCAGGGCGGTACCGCCCCGCGCGTCGTGCGGTGCGCCACTCCCTTAACGCACGTCGGGTCCGCCGTCAGCACCCAGTCGGCAATCCGTCATGAGGCACTCACGAGCTGCAATCGGGTAAGCAGATCTTTACGATGTGTCGACGTGTCCGACGAGGGAGGTCGCTGTCCAGTGCGTCGCCCGACGTTTCGTCGTCCACCTCTCGCCGCGCCGGCGGCCACCACCCCGCCGCGTCGGCCCGGGATGCCCCTCGTCCGGTTCGTCCCGCCGTGGACAGCCGCCGCAGGGCCCGGCGCCCTCGGCGCCGCCCTGTCCGGCCTCCGGGCCGCCGCCCCGGACCGGGCCGGCGTCGCCCTGACAGGGCGGAGCGGCATCCCGGACGCCTCCGGCCCACCAGGTTCCCCCACCGCCCCGGCGCTGAGTTCCCCCACCGCCCCGGCGCTGACCGGGCCCCACGCCGACGCGGCCCCCTGGACGGGGGCCGACGGCGGGTCGCCACCCGCACCGGCGGCCCAGGGTGACCGGTTCCCCGGGGTGAGTGCCCGCCCCGGCTGAGTTCCCGGCGGCCGCCGCCCGCGCGGCCGCCCGGCCCCTGGCCACAGCGTTGCCCCTGACCGCCGGTCGTCGCGGCCGGAACCCCAGTCGTTTCGCCCGCCGGCCGGCCCGTCCGGCCGGCCCGACCGGTCCCGTCTACGGGACCGGTCGCCGCCCCCATACCCCCAGATCGGAGCCACGCGTTGATCCGCGTCGTCGTTGTCGAGGAGATGGGCCTGCTGCGCACCGCGCTGTGCGCGGCACTGTCGAGTGAGGAGGACATCGAGGTCGTCGCCGAGGTGACCGGGGCGGCGGAGCTGGCCGCCCTGGTGCGTCGGCACCGGCCGGACGTGGTGCTGGTGGACCTGGCGCCGGACGCCCCACACCCGGTCGAGGCCGTCGCCGAAATCACCGAGGCGATGCCCGACACGGCCGTTCTGGCTATGGGTCGCCGGTGGAGCCAGCGGATCGTCGGAGACCTGCTGGCCGCCGGCGTACGGGGCCTGGTCGGCAAGGACGCGTCCCTGGAGGCGCTGGTCGACGCCGTCCGGGAACTCGCCGCCGGGGGGAAGGTCATCGACGCCGCCGCCGCCGTGACGGCTCTGCGCCCCGCGTCGAGCCCGTTGACGCGCCGGGAGGTGGAGGTGCTGCGGGTGGCCGCGGAGGGCCTGCCGCTCAAGGAGATCGCCAACCGGCTCTACCTGGCGCACGGGACGGTGCGCAACCACCTGTCGGCGATCATGCGCAAGACCGGCGCCCGCAACCGGATGGAGGCGGTGTGGCGCGCCCGGCGCGACGGCTGGATGTAGGCCGTCCGGGCGCGGGCCCGTCGGTGCCTGCGCGGCCCCCACTATCCGGCGTGGACGGTGACGGCTCGCTCACCGAGCGGAACCCATCGGGACGTGTTTGAATTCTGACGGTCCGTGATCTGTCTGACGACGCTCCGGAGGGTCAACGGTGATCCGTACCCTGCTCGCTCTCGACGGTGCCCTGGTCCGTGGCGCCCTGTCGCTCGTCCTCGCCGCCGAGGCGGACATCAGTGTGGTGGCGGAACTGGACCGGGGCGACGCCCTCCCACCGGCGGTGCGGGCGCAGCGCCCCGACGTCGCGGTCGTCGACCTCGACCTCGTCGGCGAGGCGGGCATGGCGGGGCAGTGCCCGGTGCTGGTGCTCGCCGACCGGCGCCGGGCGCGCAGCCTGCACCGGGTCTTCGTGCCGGGGCGCACCGTCGGGATCCTCGGCAGCGACGTCTCCCCGCACCGGGTGGTCGACGGCATCCGGCGGCTGGCCCGGCGCGAGTCGGTGGTCGACGCCGACCTGGTGATGGCGGCCCTGAGCCGGGACAGCCCGCTGACCTCACGGGAGACGGAGATCCTCGACCTGACCGCGGCCGGGGCGCCGGTCGTGGAGGTCGCCCGGGCGCTCGGCCTCGCTCCGGGGACCGTGCGCAACCACCTGGGCCGGATAGCCCGCAAGGCGGGCGCGCGCACGAGGGTGGAGGCGGTGCGGGTCGCCCGCGAGGCAGGCTGGATCTGACGACTCCTTCCGGCCCCGGCGGATGCTCAGGGCCGGCCGAGTGGCACGCGGGCCGGTGGCGCCAGGTCCTCCCAGTGCCCGACCAGCTCGCGGTAGGTGGGCGAGCGGGTCAGCAGGTCGTCGTGGGTGCCGACGAGCGGCCGGTCGCCGTCGAACACCAGCACCCGGCGGGCCCGGGTCGCCGAGCTGATCCGGTGTGCGATCACGACCAGGGTGCCGGGGCGGCGGGCGAAGGCGTGCTCGACGGTCGCCTCCAGGGTCGGGTCCAGGTGACACGTCGCCTCGTCGAGGATCACCAGCGGCGCCGGGGCGAGGTAGGCACGGACCGCGGCGACGAGCTGGCGCTCCCCGGCGGAGAGTTCGGCGGGGTCGAGTTCGGCGTCGAGGCCCCCGAGGCGGGCCACCAGGGGACCGGCGCCGAGAGCGTGCACGGCGGCCAGGACGGTCGCGTCGTCGGCCTCGGTGTGCAGGTATCGGAGGTTGTCGCCGACGGAGCCGGAGCGCACGTACGCCTCCTGCGGCACCAGCACCCGCATCCGGGCCAGCGCGTCCGGCGGCGTGCCGGCGACCGGCACGCCGGCCAGGTGGACCGTGCCGGACTCGGGCGGTACGAGCCCGGCGACCAGCGCGGCCAGGGTGGACTTGCCGGCCCCGCTCGGACCCACCACGGCCAGATGATCGCCGGCCGGCACCGTCAGGGTGAGGTCCGCCAGGACGGGACGGGCGTGCGGGCCGTACCGGAAGGTCAGCCCCCGCAGCGCGACCGCCGGCGGACCGGCCACGGCGGCGGGCCACGGCGCCGGGCCGGTTCCGACCAGCGGGGGGCCCGCCACAGTGGCGGCGGGCAACGGCGGGGCGGTGGCGACCGGGAACGGCCGGGGGTCGGGCTCCGGGGGCGGGCTGGTGCGCAGGATCCGGCCCAGGGTGACGGCGTAGCGCAGGCCGCCGCCGCCGACGCCCTGCACGACCGCGTGCAGGGCGGGTTGCAGCCCGGTGGTGACGTAGAGCAGCGCGCCCAGCACGGCCCCGGCGCTCAGCCCCTGCCGGACCAGCCACGGCGCGGCCAGCACCAGCACCGCCACGGGCAGCCAGCCGCCCACCCCGAGGCTGAGGCTGCGCAGCGCCGCCATGCGGGCCAGCGTCCGCTCCGCGTCGGCCTGCGCCGTCACCCGCCGGCCCACCTCCGACACCACGCGCTCCTGCGCGCCGCAGGCGACGACGTCGCGGTGCCCGGCCAGTGCGGCCGCCGCCGACCGGCCGAGCTGCTCGCCGGCGGTGACCTGCGCCCGCTGGTGCGCCACCATGGCCGGCAGCGACGCCCCGAACACGACCAGCCCCAGCAGCAGCGGGGCGGCCACCGCACCCGCCAGCAGGGGGGCCAGGGCGAGCAGGCCGAGCAGCGCCGCGCCGGCGGTGAACAGGAACCCGCGGACCACCAGCAGCAGCCCGCCGAAGGTGTCCCGGACCACCTCGACCTGGTGGGTCAGCCGGGCCACGGTGGCGCTGTCCGCCCGGCCGCCGGCCCGGGTGGCGTCCCGCAGCGCCCCCTGCACCACCCGGGTGGCCAACTCGTCGCGGAACGGTTCCACCACGGCCCCGAGGCTGCGGTACACCTGCCCGGTGGCCGCCGCGCCGACCAGCACGGCCGCGGCGAGCCCGGCCAGCCAGGCCAGGCCGGTGGCGAACTCGCCGGCCAGGAAACCCCGGTCGACGGCGCGGGCCACGAGCACCCCGCCCAGCAGCGCCGGCAGGGCCTCGACCGCCGACCAGGCGGCCAGCCGGCCCAGCGCCCGGCGGCGGGCCCGCAGCGCCGCCCAGGTGGTGCGGCGTACGCCGGGGCCGCTCATCGGGTGTCCCCGCCGGGCGTGAAGACCGCCCGGTAGGCCGGGTCGGACCAGAGTTGCCGGTGCGGCGCCACGGCCCGCAGCCGCCCGCCGTCGAGCCACGCCACCAGGTCGGCCGCCGCCGCCGTCGTCGCGCGGTGGGTCACCACGAGTCGGGTACGCCCGCCGGCGCCGGTCGCCACCGCGTGGGCGATCCGGTGTTCGGTGGCGGTGTCCAGGCTGGACGTGGCGTCGTCGAGGACGAGCAGCCGCTCGGCGGGGAACGCGCGGGCCAGCCCGAGGCGCTGCGCCTCGCCGCCGGAGAACGGCGCGTCCGCCAGCCGGGTGCGGAAGCCCTCGGGCAGCCGGGCGACGACGTCGGCGACCTGCGCCGCCCGTGCCGCGGTCAGCACCGCCGGGGTGGCCGGGGCGGCGCCGGCGGGCGGTCGCGCCGAGTCGGCGGGCAGCCCGAGCCCGATCGCGTCGTGCACCGTCTCGCCGACCAGCACGGGCCGGTCGAAGGCGTGGCCGACGGCCCGGCGCAGCGCGGGCGGGCCGAGCCGGCGCAGCGGCACCCCGTCCAGCAGCACCTCGCCGGCGTCCGGGTCGTGCAGCCGGCCGGCCACCGCGGCGAGGATCGACTTGCCGGCGCCGGAGCGGCCGACGACGGCCACCGTGGCGCCCGCCGGGACGGTCAGGTCGACCCCGTCGAGGACCGCCCGCCCGTCCTCCGCGCGCACGCCGACCCCGCGCAGCCGCAGTTCCCCCCGGCCGGGCGGCAGCGGCTCGGTGCCGTCGGGGCGTACCGGGTGGGCCAGCGGTTCGGCGATCCGGCCGGCCGCCGCGCGGCTGCGGACCAGCCGGTTCAGCGTGGCCAGCACCGCGCCCAGCCCGGCGCCGAGGGCCGCGTACTGCACGGCGGCGACGAGTTGGCCGGGGGTGAGCCAGCCGACGGTCAGCGCGTACCCGCCGACGGCCACGACGGCCACCTGGAGCAGCGGCCCGACGGCGGCGGTGCGGGCGCTCGCCCTGGCCAGCAGCCGCCAGCTGAGCACTCCGTACCCGCGCAGTTCCGGCAGGGCCGCCAGCACCCGCTCGCGTTCCCGGTCGACGGTCGCGGCGGCGGCGATGGTGCGGGCGCCGCCGAGCGCCTCCAGCAGCCGGCCGGCGATCACGCCCAGCACCCGCTGGTAGCCGGCCACCGCGGCGGAGGCGTCGGTGACGAAGGCGCGCATGAGCAGCGCGAGCAGGGCCAGCCCGGCGAGGAGGGTGACGCCGAGCAGCGGTTCGAGCAGGGTGAGCGCGACGACGCTGCCGACCGGGGGGAGCAGCGCGACGACGCCCAGGACCACGGCGGTGCCGGCCTGCCCGGCGTCGGCGGCCTGCGCGGCGAGGCGGCTGACCAGGTCGCCCACCGGATAGCGGCGGACGGTGCGTACGTCGCAGGCGAACAGGTGGCGCAGCAGGCGTAGGCGCAGCCGCGCGGTGGCCCGGGCCGCGCCGTACCCGCTGGCCACGTCGGTGAGGATGTCGGTGGCCATGAGGACGGCGATCAGGCCGCAGGCGGCGGCCGGCCACCGGACGCCCCCGTCGCCGCCGACGGCGGCGTCGA
>NZ_JBFABB010000148.1:0-14354 GCF_040640035.1 Micromonospora sp. NPDC023633
GAGCGTGGAGGTCGAGTTGTAGAAGTGCACGATCGCCCGCCGCGCGCCGCGCAGCGACTCGAAGGTCCGGTCGATCAGGTGCTCCCGGCACTGGGGGAGCACCTGGATCGTGGGACGTGCTGGCGTGGTCGCCGGCGGAGGACGAGGTCCAGACCGGCGGTACGACGCTGGGTTGAAGCGTGCGCTGCACCGGCTGGCTCCGGAGTTGCGGGGGGCGTCCGCCGCGTTGGACAAAACGGCAGGTTATCGACTGGATCCGGTGGCGGGTCTGGACCGGGGCGCCGTGGCCCGCCCGGATCTGCCGCAGGCAGCGCGCGGCGACGCTGGCGCGTCCGTCGCGACCGGTATCCGTCGACCCATGCATGTACAGGCGCGACAGCGTTTGGACATGGCTCCCCTCTGTGTCAAGACATCGCCGAGAGCGGTTCTAACCTGGGTCTCGGCGGGTCCGGGGAGGTGACTTCTCCGAAGAGCCAGCTTGGGTATGCGAGTTGGTCACGCTGGGATCAGTTGTCGTTCCCCGTTAGCCTCCCGGGCCGCCGCCGTGGTGGAGTAGAGCCACCATGATTTGGTGGCGATGCTGCAATATGCGGCGTGGTACCCGACAGCTTCCGGCGGCAGCGCTTGCGGCGGTCAGCTCTGCTGGTAGTTGACTGCGGCGAACCCGCACGGCTGGTGCAGGTGCAGGTAGTAGGCGCCCTCGCCGAATTCGTCCAAGTCTGCGCCGCCGATCAAACCCACGTAGTCCATCGGTTGTCCGCAGCCTGGGCAGGCGGCGTGCTCGGCGTCCTGGATCCAGTCGGGGCGGCCGCCCAGAGTCGAACCGCCCCGATTCCAGGCGCTGGCCTGGTAGGGGCTGGGCAGAGCCGGTCCTGGGACCGGCAGCAGCGCCGGCGGATCCTCCGGTTCGGCCGCATCCGGTAGGTAGCTGGGGCGGGTGTTGCCGGCCCACCAGGTAGCGGCACCGGCAGGCGTGACCCGGCTGTACAGCGTCGTATAGCAGGCGCAGAAGTGGCAGCTCTCGATCACCAACCGGCCGGACCAGCCCGTGTGGGCTACGGCGGCACCGATGGCGGGGTCTGCGGTGTCGAGGTCCGCAGCAGCCCAGAGCGGCGACGCGCACCACGGACAGTGGGGGCGCTCTACGCGTCGTGATGTCTCACGCATGACCCACCGGTACGCGGTGTCACCGCACAGGTCACGTCGGTTGCCGTCCGGGCCGGCGACCCAACCGCCCTCCTGCGCGTAGCTCAGCGGCCCGACGTGCAGCTCGTCCGCGCCGGGCGGCGGCTGGGTCGACCAGCGACGCATGGCGCTCTCAGCGAGCGGATGAGCACTGTGTGCCAGGACAAGGAGCAGGTGATTGAGCCGGTCCGGTGTCCGCCCGCCGTCGATCTGCTCAATGACCCGGCGGACCACGTTGGCACCTGCCGCTCGGTACAACTTCGCCGGCCACAACACCTCGAGGTCCAGCAGGAGGCCCTGGTGCGGAGTCAGCCGCCCCGGATCGGTGTCCGCGATCGCGCACAACTCCTCGATCGCATCGTCGTCTTCGGAGGCCGTCCTCCTGATCAGGTCCTCGATCACAGGGGGATGGTAGTCATGTCGATCAGCCTGCCCTGTAATGGACCGACCTCCTCGGCATCGCAGCACGAAGGCACCGATGTCCTCATCAGCCGCGATCCGATTGCTATGCGGCGCGAAGCACACCGGCTCTTCGGCATGCGGATGAGGGTTCGTCCATGATGAGCACGTCGGCGTCGCGAAGGAATCCGCGGGCGGCGGTGATGCGTTGCCATTGTCCGCCGGAGAGGTCCTGGCCGCCGGCGAAGGTGCGGTCGAGCAGCGTCTCGTACCGTGAGGCAGGTCGGTGATCATGTCGTGGGCGACGGCGCGGGCGGCGGCGGCCTCGATGCGGTCCTGCTCGGCGGTGGTGGTGATGTCGCCAATGGCGATGTTCGTGGCGGCGGTGAACGGCCAGACGTCGCCACGGTTACGACCGTGCGGGCGACAGAGCTGTCCTGCGGGTTGAGGTGCTCGACGTGATCCCCCTGCCCCGAGCACGAGCGATAGAGTCTTCACCAAGATCGAAATCGAAGCGGGGTGACACGTCATGCAGATCCTGTTCAAGGAAATCGCGGCTGGCGACATCGATGCGGTCAGGCAGCGGCTCGCGAAAGACCCCGGTGCGGTCGCCCTCGTCGCAACGTCACCACCGAAGAAGTTCGCCGGGCAGTCGCCACTGCAGCTCGCGTACCGCCACGGCGAGTTCGAGATCGCGGCGCTCCTTCTCGAACTCGGCGCTGACCCGAACTTCATCGAGCACGATGGTCGTGAGCCGTGGGCGATGCCGGTCCTTCACCACGCGATCATGGCAGCCGTGATGCGATCCCGCTGGCTGCGACCGACCCGATTCGCTGTCGGAGAGGGGGAAGTGTGGCAACTCTGTAACACCGTCGAACGTGCCGATGCCGCGTATGCCGCGCTGCAACTGCTTCTCGGGTCCGGGGCCGACGTCCAGGCACTCGACTCGTATGGCAACTCGTCACTGGGACGTGCCGTGCTGGATGCACGGCAGATCCTGCCCCGGTACCGCTATAACGATCCCGACTGGGTGGATCCGAAGCCCCTGAACCCCGAGCTCGTTGACGATCTCGCCCGCATCTTCAACACCCTCATGGCACACGGCGCGGACCCGAACCGCATGGAGCGAGACCTCGGCAAGTCCTTGGCCGAGTTCCACCGCGCCGAACCCGTCGCCCAGTTCCTCCACACGTGATCCGGGTCGACCCCGTCAGATCCGGAACTACGGGCTGAACCGGAACTCGACCACGTCGTCGCGAAGCCGTGTCCGCAAGTCGGACGGTCGGGGCAGAATCACGTTGTCCTCCCGGGCCCGTCGCCGTGGCCGTCGTGGTGTCGTCGGTCATCTGTCGGTAGACGATGTCGGACAGGCGTCGTTTCAGCGCGCGCATCGCTTCCATCGATGTCTTCGCGGATGCTTTTTTCCGATCGAAGTAGGCGCGGCCTTCGGTGGGGTCGCGTAGCTGGACGGTGGCCATGATGTGCAGTACCCGGTTGATTTGCCGGTTTCCGGCGCGGGAGAGCCGGTGTCGTACCTGCTCACCGGAGGACGCGTCGATGGGGGCGGTGCCGTTTCAGGAGGCGAAGTGGGCCCGGTTGGGGAACCGGGTGATGTCGCTGACCTCGACGAGCGGACGCTGTACTTGCGAGCGGGTGTTGCGGCTGGACCGGCCGGTCCAGAACGGCGATGACAGCCACATCGCGTGTGTGGTGGTGTGGCCGCGGATGGGGAAGGTGTCCCGGTGGGTGTAGCCGTGCCGTTGGAACAGGTCGCGGTCGGCTTCGGTGAAGACCTCGGCGTACGTGGGCAGGCTGAGCCTGTCCATCCAGCGCTGCGCTCCGGCGAGGACCGCCGCGGCGCGACCTGGGTCCGCCGGGTCCGGTGCGGCGAGCAGCGCCAGGTGGTTGTGCGCCTCGACCGGCCGCCGGGCGGCGAGGGCCTGGTCGAGTTGGAGGAACCTGTCCTGGTGCTCGCCGCACGCGTCGGCGAGCCGGTCGGCGTACCGGGCTGGGGGCGGGATGGGTCGGTAGCGGTGGAACCAGATGGTGGCGGCCGTGCCGTCTGGGAGCAGGAAGGCCTCGCCGAAGAGCAGTGCGTGTTCGGTCCACATTCGGGCCACTGCGGTGAGCACGGCCGGTCGGCGTCGCTCGTCGGGAACGAGCCAGGCGCCGAGGGCGGTGGGGGAGAGGGCGTCGGTGACGAGATCGGCGATCAGATCGATGTCGCACCACCGGGCCCGGACGACGGGCATGGTCATTTTCATGTGTAACTCCTGGTCACCGTGCTGATGGTTATGTCGGGGAGGATGCCGGCGTCGGCGCGGGACCGCCGCGGGCCGGCGCGGGCCGCCAAGGGCTGTCAGGCATACGGGTACGCGGAGGTCGCCATGCCGCGCGGACGGCATGAATTGGCCCGCCGGTCAGGCGGGCCGGGTGCCCGGGCGGGGCGAGTGGGACGAGATGGCGTCGCTGCCGGCCGGGTGGTAGCGGTATCCGGTCAGGCTGGGCGGCGTCCATGCCGAAGTGGGGGCGTCGCCGAGGTGGCCGTGGGCGGCGCCGGACGCGCCGACGCCGCTGGTGCCGGGGGCGGGCATGGTTGGAGTGGAATGGGCGTCGGGCCGGGGCGGGTGCGGCCCGTCCGATCGGGCGAGGCGCAGTGGGGACGACAGCTCTGTCGTCGAATGCCAGTGCGACGAGGCGCTCGTGGGGGCGGGTGCCGAGGTGGGCCAGGTCGGTTCGCCGACCGGTCCGGTGCCGGGCCCGGTGCAGCAGGCCGGGCCGGTCTGTGGCGGCGAGGGTAGCGGCGGCACCGGTAGCGGCGGCACCGGTAGCGCCGGCCCGGGTGGTGGCGGCGCCGGTAGCGCCGGCGCGGGTGGTGGCGTGGCTGGCGGGCTGGTGGGCGGGTCCAGGAGATCCGTCACCGGGTCGAGGGTTTCGAGCACGGGGTCCAGCGGCTCGAGTACCGGTTCCAGCTCTCGCCAGACGGGGGAGAGGCTCGGGGCGAGCGGCTGGGTCGCCGGGCTGAGGGCGTCGGCCTGCACCGGGTCGGTGACTGGTCGTAGCGCCTCGCTCGCCGGGGTGAGCACCCCGGCCCGGAGCGGCTCCGTGACCGGACGGAGAACGTCACCCACCGGTGTCAGCGCCTCCCTGCCGCGGGGCCGGGTGGCCGGGCGGCGGGTGCCGTTGGCGGCGGGCTTCGGCGTGCCGACCTGGACGCGGTGGGCCGGCGGTGGGGTGATCTGGTTCGCTGGCCGGGTCGCGGGCCGGGCGGGCGGACGGCGCGGTGCCGGGTGGGGGTCGGCTGTGCTCGGCGGGGTGCCGGGGGTCGTCTCGTCGGTGGGGCCGTCCGGTGCCGGCGGTGTCGTCGTGTCGAGGATCGGGCGGAGGGCGCCGGTGAGGAGGTCGACCGCGGCGTTCACCGGCGCGGCCGGCGGACGGTCGGCGGCGTAGGCGGCTGCGGTGATGGCGGCCTCCTGGGCGCCCCACGCCGCGACGACTCCGCCGAGCAGGAGACCGAGGCGCAGCGTGACTCGTGTCCACCGCCCGCCCCGTCGAGTCATCCCGGCACCCCCAGCAATCGCTGGTGATCAATGCCCGCACTCTACCGAATGTGGTCGACCGTGCACAGCATGCCGCTGATCGAAGTTGGGCGCGTCGCGGATTCGGCAGATCTGGACTCTTCGGCTGCCGGGTGCCGCCGGGCCACGAGAACGAGCACCGCCGAACGTCCGTCGTCGATGCGAATGACCCGCCCGACCCGGTGCACGCCGGTTTGCGGGCGACCCAACCTCGCCATCGCGGGTGGCGCATTGCGGGGTCATGTTCGGCGGCCGGTGGTCGAAATGGCGACCACATTAACCCTCCTAACCTATGGGAAATATGGGTGAGCGCCGTCACATGTGTGCTGACTCAGCGAGGAGGTGGCGGCTACTGTCACCGGCATGAACCGGAGCACGCGTCTGATTCGGCGCCGCTTCGTCGACTTCCTCCGGGTGTGCAGCAGCGCCTGTTGAGGCCGCCGGCGCCAGCGAGCGACCGCGGCGCCTGACCCTGCCCACGTAGGCGGGAACCGCCGCCGCGCCCCGACCGGCGACAGCCCGCACTCCCGCGACAGAGTCGCCTGCCCTCCGCGTGTTCGCGGAGCCGCCGTGCCGGCAGTCGTCACCCCCACATGAGGGCGCGCCCGACCGGCGCTGCGTCCTGTCGCCGTATCCCCGTCGTACCGGCATCACGTCCGGTGTCGTTCGGCTGCCCATCCTTCGTCGACCCAAGGACCCGACATGATTCTCGCCCACAGTTGCCTACGCCGGCCGTCGCCAGACTGGACCACCCGGGGTGAGCCGTGACCGCCTCCATCGATCTCGCTTCGGCGCCCACACCCACGGCGTCGGCAAGTCTGGAACGCGTAGCGTCCCGTAGTTCCGGGCTGCGCCGTCGCATGTTGCTCCGGGTGCTGACGCTCATCGTTCTGGCCGGTCTGTGGGAAATCACCGCCCGCGTCATGCGGAACCCAACTTTCATCCCGCCGCCGGCCGCGGTGTGGCACCAGTTGATTCAGACCTCCACAGTGAACGGCGGCATTCGCGGCTACAGCGGCCACCTGCTCGTCGAGCACCTGGGCGTCAGCCTTCGACGGATCCTCGTCGGCTCCGCCATCGGCGTCGCCGGCGGTCTGCTGCTCGGCGTGGTGCTCGGCACGGTGTCCGGGATCCGGCTCGTGGTCGAGCCGGTGGTCACGTTCATCCGGGCGTTGCCGCCGCTGGCCTACTTCAGCCTCTTCATCATCTGGTTCGGCATCGACGAGACGCCGAAGCTGTGGCTGCTCGCGATCGCCGCGTTGCCCCCCGTCGCCGTGGCCACGGCCGCGGCGGTGCACGCCGCGCCCGTCGGTCTGGTCGAGGCCGCCCGGGCGCTGGGTGCCAGTCGCTCGGCGGTGGTCCGTGACGTCGTGCTACCGAGCGCGCTGCCGGAGATCTTCACCGGCATCCGGCTCGCCGTGGGCGTGGCGTACTCCTCGGTCGTGGCGGCCGAGACCATCAACGGTGTTCCGGGCATCGGCGGCATGATCCGCGACGCCCAGCGCTATTCCCAGACCGACGTGGTCGTCCTCGGACTCTTCGTCATCGGCCTGTCCGGCCTGCTCATCGACGCCCTGCTGCGGGCGGCCGAGAACCTGCTCATCCCCTGGCGTGGACACACCGCCTGACCCAGAAGGAACCCCTGTGAAAAAACTCCTCCCCATCCTCGCCGTCGCACTGCTCGCCGCGACGACCGGCTGCGGCAACGGTGCCGCCAGCGGGAACACCGATCCTGCCAAGAAGACCATCCGGATCGCCTACCAGGCCTTTCCCAGCGGCGACCTGATCGTCAAGAACCAGCGCCTGTTGGAGAAGTCGCTACCTGACTACGAGATCACCTGGACCAAGTTCGACTCCGGCGCGAGCATCAACACCGCCTTCGTCGCCAAGAGCGTCGACATCGCGGCCATCGGGTCCAGCCCGGTCGCGCGGGGACTCTCGGCGCCGCTGCACATCCCGTACCAGGTGGCGTTCGTGCTGGACGTGGCCGGCGACAACGAGGCCTTGGTGGCCCGCAACGCCTCCGGCGTCACGTCGGTGGACGGGTTGCGCGGCAAGAAGATTGGCACCTCCTTCGCGTCGACCTCGCACTACAGCCTGCTCGCCGCGCTCGACCGGACCGGGGTCAAGGAGTCCGAGGTGACGCTGGTCGACCTCGAACCGCAGGACATCGTCGCCGCATGGACCCGGGGCGACCTGGACGCCGCGTACACCTGGCTGCCCGCCCTCGACGACCTGAAGAAGGACGGGCGGGTCCTGGTCAGCAGTCGCGATTTGGCGGCAGCGGGCAAGCCGACCCTCGATCTGGGGGTCGTCTCCACCGCGTTCGCCGAAGCGCACCCCGAGGCGGTGGACGCGTGGCGCAAGGCGGAGGGCCAGGCCCTCGACCTGATCGCCGCCGAGCCGGCCAAGGCGGCCGCCGCCGTCGGCGCCGAACTCAACATCAGTGCCGCCGACGCGCAGCGGCAGCTGAGCCAGGGGGTCTTCCTGCGCCCCGCCGATCTGGTCACCGACGAGTGGCTCGGCACCGAGGCGAAGGTGGGCCGGCTGGCCGAGAACCTGGTCAGCGCCGCCGAGTTTCTGAAGAGCCAGCGGAAGATCGACGCGGTACCGGACCTCGCGACGGTCCAGAAGGCGATCTACGTCAAGGGTCTGCCCGGTGCCCTCAGCTGAACCCGTCGCCGTCGCGCTGACCGACGTCCAACACTCCTACGGCAACGTGGTCGCCGTCGGCACGATCACCCTGACCCTGCCGGCCGGCGAGTTCCTCGTCCTGGTCGGGGCCTCGGGCTGCGGCAAGAGCACCCTGCTGCGGCTCATCGCCGGCTTCGAGGAGCCGACGACCGGCGCGGTGAGGA
Source organism: Micromonospora sp. NPDC023633 (assembly GCF_040640035.1). Taxonomy (NCBI): domain Bacteria; kingdom Bacillati; phylum Actinomycetota; class Actinomycetes; order Micromonosporales; family Micromonosporaceae; genus Micromonospora; species Micromonospora sp. NPDC023633. The sequence continues at coordinate 8,021 of NZ_JBFABB010000148.1, forward strand.
CCGGCGGCACCCCACCCCGCCCAGGCCGCGGTGCCGGCATGGTGTTCCAGCAGCCACGGCTGTTGCCATGGCGGACGGTGGGCGGCAACATCGAGCTCGCCCTGCGGTACGCCGGCGTCCCGGCGGAGGCGCGCCGGACCCGAGTGGCCGAGTTGCTGGCCAGCATGGGCCTGTATGACGTGGCCGACCGCCGGGTCTGGCAGATTTCCGGCGGGCAGCAGCAACGCGTCGCTATCGCGAGGGCGATCGCCGTGGACAATCCGCTCCTGCTGCTCGACGAGCCGTTCGCGGCCCTCGACGCGCTGACCCGGGAGCGCCTCCAGGAGGACCTGCGCCGGGTCAGCCACGAGGCCGGCCGCACCTGCGTGTTCGTCACCCACAGCATCGACGAGGCCGTCTTCCTCGGCAGCCGGATCGTCGTGCTCAGCTCCCGACCGGGCCGGATCGTCCTGGACCTACCGGTCAACCTGCCCCGCGCCGGCATCACGCCGGACGAGTTGCGCGGCCTGCCCGAGTACGCCGCACTGCGCGCCCAGATCGGCCACGCCGTGCGCGCGGCGGCCGCCTAACAGTCCCGGGCCCTCGGCTCGCCACAATCGATCGGAGACCATCAATGACATCGACCCTTCTCGACCTCACGCTCGAGCCGCTGGGCCCGCACTTCGGCGCGGTGGTGCACGGCATCGACCTGGCCGACGCGAGCGACGCCGAGGTCGTCGCCGTCCGCGCCGCGCTAGTCGACCGCAAGGTGCTGTTCTTCCGTAGCCAGCGGCTCGACGACGACGCCCAGGTGAACCTCGGCCGCCGCATCGGCGAGCTGACCGTGTCCCACCCCGTGGTGGGGGGCGTCGACGAGGCACATCCGGAGGTGTACGCGCTGGACAGTGCGGACAACGGATTCGCTGATGTCTGGCACACCGACGTCACCTTCATGAAGCGACCACCGCTGGGTTCGATTCTGCGGGCGGTGACCCTGCCCCCGACGGGTGGCGACACCAACTGGGCCGACGCAGAACTGGCCTACAATTCCCTGGCAGCACCGGTGCGGCAGCTCGTGGATCAGCTCACCGCCGTGCACGACGGCACCCGCGAGTTCGGCTACTACCTGGCCCAGCGTCGGGGCGGGCAGGGCAACGTCTGGGACGGCGACCTGGTCACCCGACTCGACCCGGTCGAGCATCCCGTGGTCCGGGTACACCCCGAGACCGGCCGCCGCAGCCTCTTCGTCAATCCCGGCTTCACCTCACACATCGTGGGCGTCTCCGAGCACGAAAGCCGGGCAATCCTGGATCTGCTCTACGCCCATCTGACGAAGCCCGAGCACATCGTGCGGCACCGCTGGCAGCAGGGTGACGTGGCCATGTGGGACAACCGGAGCACCGCGCACTACGCCAACCGGGACTACGACAACCAGCGCCGCGTCATGCACCGCATCACGCTGCGCGGTGACCTTCCGGTGGGGCCGACGCGACGGTGACTCGTGTCCTTGTCGACCGTGCTGACCATGCCGAACGGGCCGACGAGGCGGGCCAGGCAGCCGGTGATCCCGCCAATGGCCAGCGCCGATCTCCAGGACCTGGTGGCTGGCCGAACGTCGAGCATGTCCAGCTCCTGCCGGATGATCGGGTCGAGCAGTTCGCGTAGCCAGGCAGGGCGTAGCTGGACGTGCTGGATGGTCGCCATCTGGATCCTGCCGTGTGTCGATGTGGGCGGTTGGGCAGCCGGGCGGCCCGTCAGGGAGGGCCCGCGGGTCAGCGGGCGGCCGAGGTGGTGGCCGCGTCACTGTGCGATGCGATGGTTTCCGGTACGGCGGTGGTTTCCGTGGTCGGGTGCGGGGAGGCGGGATCGGCGCGGCGGCCGCAGCCGCCGGGGGAGGCCGTGTACGTGGTCGCGAATTGGGTGTGCAGTGGTGTCCTGCGCGTTTGCCAAGCCCTTCTTCAAGAGGTGTGAAGTCAGTGGCCGCGGTAGAGGGCGTCGATGTCGGCGGCGTAGTGGGCTTCGACCGCCTCGCGCTTGATCTTCAGCGTGGGGGTGAGTTCCCCGTGGGTTTCGGTGAAGTCCCGGGGCAGGATGCGGAAAGTCTTGACCTGTTCTGCCCTGGACACTGCCTGGTTGGCCCGGTCGATCGCGGTCTGGATCTCATTACGCAGCTCTGGACTGTTACGCAGCTGGGCGACAGACACGTCGGGCTGCCCGTGCGCCGCCCGCCAATGCGGCCATGCCTGCGGGTCGATAGTGACCAGCGCGGCCACGTAGGGGCGGCCGTCACCGACGAGCATGCACTGGCTGATCAGGGGATGCGCGCGGATCTTCTCCTCGATGGGTGCGGGGGCGAGGTTCTTGCCCGCTGCGGTCACGATGATTTCCTTCTTGCGGCCGGTGATGCGTAGGAAGCCGTCGTCGTCAAGGGTGCCGAGGTCGCCGGTGCGCAACCACCCGTCGGTGAAGGCCGCTCGGGTGCCGTCGGGGTTGTTCCAGTACCCGGGGAATACGACCTCGCCGTGCACGAGGACCTCCCGGTCGTCGGCGATGCGGATCTGCACCCCAGGTAGGGGGCGGCCAACGGTGCCGATCCGCATCGCCGAGGGCAGGTTCACCGTCAACGCCGGTGAGGTTTCGGTCAGTCCGTACCCTTCCAGCACCGTGACGCCGGCCCCGCGGAAGAAGTGCCCCAGGTGCTCTCCCAGAGGCGCGCCGCCGACGATCGCCATCCGGCACCGTCCGCCGAGGGCGGCGCGCAGTTTCCGGTATGCGAGGGCGTCGAACAACAGGTGTGCCAGCCGTAGCGGTGCTCCCGGGCCCCCCGGGCTGTCAGTGGCGCGGCTGTAACGCACCGCGACCTGGTCGGCGAGGCTGAACAGCCATCCCCGGTGCGCCTCGTCTGCCTTCTGCCGGGCCCGGTTGTACATCTTCTCGAACACCCGTGGCACTGCCAAGATGAACGTCGGCCGGAACCGGCCCAGCTGGTCGAGCACCCCGGTGATGTCGGCACTGTGCACCATCGTCGCGCGGTTCTGCACCATACCGACCTGGATCAGCCGAGCGAACGCGTGGGCCAGCGGCAGGAACAACACCGTCGACGCACCCGGATGCAACACCTCCGGCAGCACCGCGCTGGCGGTGCTGATGTCGCAGTAGATGTTGCGATGCGTCAACACGCAGCCCTTCGGCCGCCCGGTGGTGCCACTGGTGTACACGATCGTCGCGACATCACCGCCTGTCACGGCCCGCCGTCGAGCGTCGACCTGGGCGTCGTCGATGGTGCGACCCTGCCCCGCCAGTGCGATCAGGTCACCTGCGTCAATCCGCCACGCCTGGCGCAACGCCGGCAGGTAGTCGCGTAGGCCGGTGAGCATCGCCGCGTGTTCGGCGGTCTCCACGACACACCCCACCGCGCCCGAATCGGACAGGATCCATTTCAACTGCTCCGCGCTGGAGGTGTCGTACACCGGAACCGTCACCGCACCGATCGACCAGAGCGCGTAGTCGGCGAGGGTCCACTCGTAACGGGTGCGGCTCATCAACCCCACCCGGTCGCCATGACCGATCCCGGCGGCGATGAAGCCCCGCGCGAGCACATGCACGTCGTCGCGGAACTGCTGGCATGTCACCGGCAGCGCCCCGCCCCGCCCCGAACGGCGCGCCGGCCAGGACCGGGGATCTGGATCCGGGCGCACGAACTGGACCGCCTCCGGGGCCTCCCGGGCGTTGTCCCACACCACGTCGGCCAACACCGGGACTGCGGCGCCGGTGACCACCGACGCGACCGCCGCTTCCTGCACGCCCATCCCCCCTCGCCCGTACCGTCACGCACACTCCCCGCCCGGAGGCTATGCGGTGATGATGACGCGGTCGGCCGCCTCGGCAACGTGATTGCCGAAACTGCCTCGCCACGCAAATGCAGGCGGTAGTGGGCCGAGGCGAACGCCGCAACGCCGCTCTCATCTGCCTCGCCGGCTGCCGCCCGTCCCTGATCGCCATGCCCCGCGACAGATTCCCTACCAGGCGACCAGCGGCATCAGTCACCGCTTTGACGAAACGGATAGAGACACCCCGTTGGCGCCGCCAAGGGATCTGCTGTCCCGTCGATCCGGCCACGTCGGCGGGCAGGTCGAGGGTCCAGCCGGGGTGGATGACGTTCGGGTTGCGCAGGGTGCCGCCGACGTCGGGAAGTGGGTGCTGCGATTGAGGGCGAAGATCTCGGGCCAGCGGTCAGGGTTGCCGAGCTACTGCTCGGCGATCTCTGACAGGGTGTCGCCGCGTCTGACGGTGTAGGTGCATTCCCACCCCGGCTGCCACGAGCGTCAGTTCGCGGCCGGCGTCCACCTTGTGGCTAACCATGCCGGTGGTCGAGTGGAGGGCAGTGGTTTGGCCGGTGTCGTGGCTGGTTCCGGCTGCCGGTGCGGCGGAGGCGGGGTGGCTGCGGCTGTGGAACTGATGGCGGGGCGCCGAGGAACACGGCGGTGAGGCCTTGCAGCGGGCGGGTAGGCGCAGGGCGGGCAGCCAGCGCAGCGTCGTTTTGCGGGCCCTTGCGTTGGTTTTCCACCGCCACCCTCCGGGGCGGACCCCCGCCAGCCCCGCCAGCGCTCGCCCATGCCTCGCGGGGCCGGTGCTTTGACCGCAAACGTTGGCGGGGTTGGTCATGCGGCTGGCGGGTTGGCCCCAGCGGCGTTTGTTGTGCGCTGTGGATCTTGGCCCGGGTGGCGGCGTTGGCCGGTCAGGACGTCGGGGTGGCGGGCGCTGGCGTTTGCGCCAGGCGCAGGCAGGCGTGCAGGCTGCGGGCCATGACGGCTCGTTTGGGTGATCGGACGGCATCGCCCTGCCCGCCCTGTCCGCCGGCAGCGTGCCCGCGCTCGCCGCCGCCGTCCTGTTCGGCGCCACCTTCATGGGTGTGAGCACCATGTCCCTCGCCATCGGCACCCATCTGCGCATCCCGCGAGCCATCGCCCTGCTCACCACCGGCTACAGCCTCGGCCAGATCCTCGGCCCCCTGCTGGCCGCACCGCTGCTGCGGCACGGCTACCACTCCGCGCTCCTGCTCGGCGCCGCCCTGGTGCTCGCCGCCGCCTGCGCCGCGGCCGCCTGCTGCATACGGTTCCCCAACCACCTCACCCCCTGAACCTGGAGAATCACGCCATGCCCGGAGACCTGACCATCCTCGGCACCGACCTGCCCGTGTGGGCCGCCCCGATGGCCGGCGGGCCCAGCACCCCCGCCCTCGTCCAGGCCGCAGCCCAGGCCGGAGGACTCGGCTTCCTCGCCGGCGGCTACAAGACCACCGCCGACCTCGCCGCCCAGATCGCCCAAGTCCAGGCCAGCGGCGCCGTATTCGGCGTCAACCTCTTCGCCCCCAACCCCGTCCCCGTCACCCAGGACGCCTTCCGCGCCTACGCCCACGCACTTCAGCCGGAAGCCGACCGCTACGGCCTCACCCTCCCCACCGAGACCCTGACCGAGGACGACGACGCCTGGGCCGACAAGCTCAACCTGCTCCTCAAAGCCCCCGTACCGCTCGTGTCCTTCACCTTCGGGCTCTCCCGCCCGGACACTGTCCGGGCACTCCAGGACGCGGGCAGCCTTGTCGCCCAGACCGTCACCACGCCCAGCGAAGCCCTGGCCGCCGCAGAGACCGGCGCAGACCTGCTGATCGTCCAGGCCCCGGCCGCCGGCGGCCACTCCGCCACCCTCGTCCCCGACCGGCCACTCACCCCCATCGAACTGTCCGACCTGATCAGCGACGTACGGCACACCGTCCCGCTGCCCGTGATCGCCGCAGGAGGCATCGCCACCCCGGCCGACACCACCACCGCCCTACGCGCTGGCGCCCACGCCGCCATGGTCGGCACCGTCCTCCTGCGCACCCACGAAAGCGGCGCGTCCGCACCCCACAAAACCGCCCTGGCCGACCCAGCGTTCACCGACACCACGGTTACCCGCGCCTTCACCGGCCGCCCGGCCCGCGCCCTGCGCAACCGCTTCACCGACACCTACGAACCGCTCGCGCCGCTCGGCTACCCCGCCCTCCACCACCTGACCAGCCCGCTGCGCAAGGCAGCCACCGCAGCGCACGACGCCGACCTGATCCACCTATGGGCGGGCACCGGCTACCGCCAAGCCCGTGAAGAACCCGCCGCCCGGACCCTTACCCGCCTCGCTGCCCAGCGCTGACTCTCGGCCAGCTGTTTCACCCTCCGCGATTCCGGCCGGACCCTTGTCGGGGTCCCTCGCCCCTGGAGGCTTCGCGGCTTGCCCTCAGCGGTGAGGGCGCGGCGTACCGTCAGCAAGGCACCGCAGCCTTCGTCTGTGGTCCGGGCCCCGCTCGACGTGGCCGACT
>NZ_JBFABB010000149.1:0-14351 GCF_040640035.1 Micromonospora sp. NPDC023633
AACAAACCATAAAGGCTTGCCAGCCCGGGGTATAAATCAATTTGGCACTGGCTTATCAAGCACCCTGTTGAGTTCTCAAAGAACAACCACACACCACTCGAGCGTCCCACATCGTGGGAACCCGCTTGGGGCAACTCCTCTACCTTACTTGGTTCGCTTCCCGTCGTCAACCTCGTGTCCGAGGTGATCAAGGCTGCGTTCCAGGGTCCACGATGACGCACGCCGTATCACGGCGGTCGTTGCTGTCGTGGGAAGCCGCAGACCGGCCGATCGCCACTCTGTGGCCATCCGCCCGGCTCCTGCCGGCTTTCAAACTCTACCCGGTCGGTCTCGCGATCGCAACCCCGTCTTGGAGTGTCCTCGCACCGCCCGGATCCTCAGCCTCGCTCGGCGTCCCCGCCACGAGCCTGGTGCCCTTGTCGGCCGGTTTGTCCGGCCTTCCGCGTGCAGAGAGAAAGTTACGCCGCCCGCCCGCGGAAGGCAAATCGGCGTCCGCCACTGTCGACAGCGCGGAGGGCCGCCGGCGATCGCCACCCGGTGCCGGAGCGGCGGGCGAAGGTGGGCGCGCATTCGTGATGACCGCGCGGGGTCCGGAGGCGCTCCCGGCGTGCCAGAGTGTCTGTCATGGCTGACCTCCCGCGCACCCGGGTGACCGTGCTCGCCGAGGACGCGCTGCTCGGACTGCTGCTGCCGTTCTGGCAGCTGGTCATCGGCGCCTTCGTGGTCTTCGTCGTCCTGGTCTCGGTCGCTCGGCTGGCCCGAAGGGGTCGGTCCCGGATGACGACGGCACTCCTGGTCACGGCCGCCGCGATCGCCGGCTTCGCCGTGGTGGGCGTACTGCTGCAGGGGTGAACGTCAGAGGCGGCGGTTGGCCAGGCTCGGCAACTCGGCGCGGATGGTCCGCATCCGGTCGAGGTCGAGATCGGCGACGGCGAGGCCCGGACCGTCGGGCACCTGGGTGAGCACCGTCCCCCACGGGTCGACCACCATGCTGCGCCCGTAACAGGTCCGGCTCGGCTCGTGGTCGCCGATCTGCCCCGCCGCGGCGACGAAGCACTGGTTCTCGATCGCCCGCGCGCGCAGCAGCACCTCCCAGTGGTCCCGCCCGGTGTGGACCATGAAGGCCGCCGGCACCACGAGCAGTTGGGCGCCGCCCTCGATCACGAGCTGCCGGTACAGCTCCGGGAACCGGAGGTCGTAGCAGATCGACAGGCCGACGCGAAGGCCCTCGACGTCGACGACCACCGGCTGGTCGCCAGGCGCCACGGTGGCCGACTCGAGGTAGGAGACCCGGCCGGGGATCTCCACGTCGTACAGGTGGATCTTGCGGTAGCTGGCGGCGAGCGTGCCGGAGCGGTCGAAGACCAGGGAGGTGTTCCAGGTGCGGTCCGGATCCGGCCCGCGCTCGTGGATCGACCCGGCGATCAACCAGATGCCCAGCCGCCGGGCGAGGTCGGCGAAGAACCGTCCCACCTCTCCGTCGACCGGCTCCGGTTCGGGGAGCCCCGCGGCGGGGCCGAGGTAGTCGACGAACTCCGGCAGGAGCGCGAGATCCGCGCCGGCCGCCGCCGCCCGTTCCAGCATGGCCTCCGCGGCCGCGAGGTTCGCCTTACGGTCGTCCCGGGAGTTGAGCTGGCAGACGGCGACGCGCATGGGCATCAGCGTACGACCGGAACGCGTGCGGCGACAGCGTCGAATGTTGGCGGGCCCCCGGGTCGCGGGTGGTCGAGCCGTGCGGCACCGGCTGGCCCGGACGCGGACACGAAGCCGCGCCCGACCGGAGCGGACGGGCGCGGCGACGGTGGATCAGGCCGACTTCTCCTCGCGGTCCCGCCGGGCACGCCGGCCGGTGAACTCGCGCGGCACGATCGTCGGGTTGACGTTCTCGAGCACCACCTCGCGGGTGATCAGCACCCGGGCGGCGTCGGGGTTGCTCGGCACCTCGTACATCACGGAGAGCAGGACCTCTTCCATGATCGCCCGCAGGCCGCGGGCGCCGGTGCCGCGCAGCATCGCCTGGTCGGCGATCGCCTCCAGGGCCGGCGGCTCGAACTCCAGCTCGACGCCGTCGAGCTCGAAGAGGCGCTGGTACTGCCGGACCAGGGCGTTGCGCGGCTCGGTGAGGATGCGCACCAGGGCGGTGCGGTCGAGGCTGCGCACGTTGGTGATCACCGGGAGCCGGCCGATGAACTCGGGGATCAGCCCGAACTTCAGCATGTCCTCCGGCATGACCTGGCTGAAGATGTCGTCGGTCGACCGGTCGGAGACCGACCGCAGCCGGGCGCCGAAGCCGGTGCCGCCGTGACCGGTGCGGGCCTCGATGATCTGGTCGAGCCCGGCGAAGGCGCCACCGCAGATGAACAGCACGTTGGTGGTGTCGATCTGGATGAACTCCTGGTGGGGGTGCTTGCGCCCGCCCTGCGGCGGCACGTTGGCCACCGTGCCCTCCAGCATCTTGAGCAACGCCTGCTGGACGCCCTCGCCGGAGACGTCCCGCGTGATCGACGGGTTCTCCGACTTACGGGCGATCTTGTCGACCTCGTCGATGTAGATGATGCCGGTCTCGGCGCGCTTGATGTCGTAGTCGGCGGCCTGGATCAGCTTGAGGAGGATGTTCTCCACGTCCTCGCCGACGTAGCCGGCCTCCGTGAGCGCGGTGGCGTCGGCGATGGCGAACGGCACGTTCAACATCCGCGCCAGGGTCTGCGCCAGGTGGGTCTTGCCGCACCCCGTCGGTCCGAGCAGCAGGATGTTGGACTTGGCCAGTTCGACGGCGTCACTGCCGGAGCCCGGCGCCCCGGCCGCCTCGGCCTGGATCCGCTTGTAGTGGTTGTAGACCGCGACGGCGAGCGCCTTCTTGGCCTGGTCCTGCCCGACGACGTAGGTGTCGAGGAACTGGCAGATCTCCATCGGCTTGGGAAGCTCTTCCCACTTCACCTCACCGGACTCGGCCAGCTCCTCCTCGATGATCTCGTTGCAGAGATCGATGCACTCGTCGCAGATGTAGACCCCAGGGCCTGCGATGAGCTTCTTGACCTGCTTCTGCGACTTACCGCAGAACGAGCATTTCAGTAGGTCGCCGCCGTCACCGATCCGTGCCACCTACGTTCTCCCTGCACTCGTCGACCGGAGACCCGGCCCTCGCCTGCGGACGTGGAAGCGTCCGCCTCGTTCACCCCGCTCGTTCACCCCGCCGGAGGACCGGTGGAGCGGCACAGACCCGACGTTACCCGCTGGCGGAGGTTTCTCCGACCCCCAAAACGGGTGTGTCAGACGGTCGGCCGGGAGCGGACTCCCGGCCGACCGCGACCCGAGCTGTTCAGCTGGCGGCGTTGGCCGCCAGCAGGCCCTTCTTGCGGCTGGTGAGGATGGTGTCCACCAGCCCGTACTCCTTGGACTCCTCGGCCGTCATGATCTTGTCACGGTCGATGTCCTTGCGGACCTTCTCGATCGGCTGGTTGCAGTGCCGGGAGAGCATCTCCTCGAGCTGCGTGCGCATCCGCAGGATCTCCCGGGCCTGGATCTCGATGTCCGAGCCCTGCCCGTAGCCGCCCTCGGTGGCCGGCTGGTGGATGATGATCCGCGAGTTCGGCAGCGCCATCCGCTTGCCCGGGGTGCCGGCGGCCAGCAGCACGGCCGCGGCGCTCGCGGCCTGCCCGAGGCAGACCGTCGAGATGTCCGGCCGGACGTACTGCATGGTGTCGTAGATCGCCGTCATGGCGGTGAAGGAACCACCGGGCGAGTTGATGTACATGATGATGTCGCGGTCCGGGTCGGTGCCCTCGAGCGTCAGCAGCTGCGCCATCACGTCGTTGGCCGACGCGTCGTCGACCTGGACGCCGAGGAAGATGATCCGGTCCTCGAAGAGCTTGTTGTAGGGGTTGGACTCCTTCACCCCGTACGACGTGCGCTCGACGAACGACGGCAGGACGTAGCGGTTGTGCACGGCCGCGAACTGGGGCGGCAGGCTCAGGTCGGTCATCGTCAGCTCCTCAGCTCAGGGTCCCGGCGCCATCCGGAACCTGAGCGGCCCCGATGATCACCTTGTCGATGAAGCCGTAGTCCAGGGCCTCCTGGGCGGTGAACCAGCGGTCGCGGTCGGAATCCGCCTCGATCTGCGCCTGGCTCTGGCCGGTGTGGTGCGCGACCCGCTCCTGGAACATCCGCTTGGTGTAGAGCATCTGCTCCGCCTGGATGGCGATGTCGGACGCGGTGCCGCCGAGACCGCCGGAGGGCTGGTGCATCATGATCCGCGCGTGCGGCAGGGCGTAGCGCTTGCCCTTGGTGCCGGCGCAGAGCAGCAGCTGACCCATGGACGCCGCCATGCCCATCGCCACGGTCGAGACGTCGTTGTCGATGAACTGCATGGTGTCGTAGATCGCCATGCCGGAGTAGACCGAACCGCCCGGCGAGTTGATCCAGAGGTTGATGTCGCGGTCCGGGTCCTCCGCGGCGAGCAGCAGGAGCTGCGCGCAGATGCGGTTGGCGACCTGGTCGGTCACCTCGCTGCCCAGGAAGATGATGCGTTCCTTGAGCAACCGGTTGTAGACCGAGTCGTCGAGGTTGCCAATGGTGTCGCCACCGCGGGCATCGATCGCCCGGAGCGGCTTCGCTTGGATGTGCATGTCGGTCATGGCAGCCCTTCGCTCTCCGTACCGTCCTACCCGACACTAACCGCTCAGCCGGATGGCAGAGCGCCGGTCCGGGCAGTGTTCGCTATCAGCGCAGCACCGCCGGGGCGTACCCGAAAAGGGAATCGGCCGCCGTCCACCGCAGGCGGCGGACGGCGGCCTCCCCGCACGATCAGTGCTCGTGGTTGTGCTCGGCCTCGCTCTCGGCGCGCAGCGCGTCGAGGGTGACCTCGTTGCCCGCCGAGTCCTTGATCTTGATGCGCTCCATGACCGAGGCCAGGGCCTTGCCCCGCCGCACGTCACCGAAGACGGCACCGGCCGCGCCCGAGCGGACCAGCTGGTCGTAGTACTGCTGCGGAGCCATCCCGGCGCGCTGGGCCCGGTGCACGATCTCGTGGCCGAACTCGTCGTCGGAGACCTGCACGTCCTCGGCGTCGGCGAGGGTGTCCAGCAGCAGCTGGACCTTGACGCCCTCGGTCGCCGCCTCGGTCAGCTCGGCGTCGATCTGCTCCTCGGTCTTCTCCTCGGCCGCGAGGTACTCCTCCAGGGAGGCGCCGATCCGCTCGAGCTGGTCGACCATGGCCTGCTTGCGGTTCTCGACCTCCTCGCGGATGACGCCCTCCGGCGCCGGCACCTCGGCGGCGGCCACCATCTGCTCCAGCGCCTTGTCGCGGGCGGCGTAGATCTGCTCGACCCGCTTGCCCCGGGTGACCCGCTCGCGCAGGTCGCCACGCAGCTCCTCGATGGTGTCGAACTCGCTCGCCATCTGGGCGAACTCGTCGTTGAGCTCCGGCAGCTCCTTCTCCTTGACCGTGCGGACGGTCACCGCCACCTCGGCGTCGCGGCCGGCGAAGTCGCCGCCGACGAGCTGGGTGGTGAAGCTGGTGCTCTCGCCGGCGGCCAGGCCGACGACGGCCTCGTCCAGGCCCGGGAGGAGCTGCTTGCTGCCGACCTCGTGGGAGATGTTGCTGGCGGAGCCGCCCGGCACGTCCTCGCCGTCGACGGTCGCGTTCAGGTCGATCTGGACGTAGTCGCCCTCCTGGGCGGCCCGCTCGACGGTCTTGAGGGTGGCGAACCGCTCGCGCAGGTTCTTCACCTGCTCGTCGATCTCGCTGTCGTCGATCTGGAGCTCGTCGACGGTCACCTCGATGGTGGCCGGGTCCGGCAGCGTGATCTCCGGGCGGACGTCGACCTCGGCGGTGAAGTTCAGCGAGTCACCGTCGTTGAACTCGGTGATCTCGACCTCGGGGCGGCCGAGCGTCTTCAGGTCGTGCTCGCGGACGGCGGCGAGGATGTTCTGCGGGATGGCCTCCTGCACCGCCTCGTTGAGGACGGTGCCCCGGCCGACCCGCTGGTCGATCACGGCCGCCGGAACCTTGCCCTTGCGGAAGCCGGGCACCTGGACCTGCTGGCCGATCTCCCGGTACGCCTTCCTGAGGCTCGGCTCGAGCTCGACGAACGGCACCTCGATGGCGAGCCGCACGCGCGTCGGGCTCAGAGTCTCGACGGTGCTCTTCACAGGCGTACTCCTTGACGGATCTCGGTTTTAGTCTGGGCGTGATAAGCCCATCGAGTGTAGGCGAGCCGGCCGGACGCACCGGCAGCGGCCGGGGACCGCACGAAGGGCGACCCCGGCGACCGGCCGCGGACGACAGTCGGGGTGGCGGGATTTGAACCCACGGCCCCTCGCTCCCAAAGCGAGTGCGCTACCAAGCTGCGCCACACCCCGTGGCGACGAGCAGTCTATGCCGTCGCGACCCGCCGGACGTGCCGGGGCGTCCCTCAACGCGCCGAAGGGGGACCAACCAGACATCCGGCCCCTCCGGGCCCCCGGCCTCCGCGCCACCACGCGCCGCTGCGGGGGACGCGGCTGAGCGGGCCGCGCGGGTCATTGGGTACGCTGTCGGCGCGCCCACAACATCCGGGCGTACGCGGGCGTAGCTCAATGGTAGAGCTTCAGTCTTCCAAACTGACGGTGCGGGTTCGATTCCCGTCGCCCGCTCCGCGATGGTGGCCCAGGTCAGGAGCGATTCCCGACCCGGGCCACATCCATGTCTACCGCCTGTCCCTGCGGGCGTGCCCGCCACGTGCCCGATCCCGTTCCTCGGCGTGGAAGGACCCGGGTGCCGCTCCAGGTCTGACGCTCACACCGGATTACCTGTACGGGGCGTACTGGATGTCGCGGGGCAGAGGCGGTCGGCGCGCTTGCGGTCCGCCCTGCGGGCGGCCTCCGACCGTCGGTCGGGCGCCCGCAGCGCTTCGTGCAGAGTGCTGCCTTAGTAGTGCTTTTCGATTGGCTGGCGCGCCTCGTCGAACAGCGCCGGCCCCTCGTACCGCACCGGGGGCGGCGGCGGGGTGGCCGGCTTTACCTCCTGAAACTGCTCGCTGGACAGGGCGTACACCACCCGGCCGAGGCCGGACTGGTTGATGGCGGTCGTGCACATCGGGCAGGGCTGGCAGCTGGTGAACATGGTGGTGCCGGCGGCCACGTCGGGGGCGAGTTCCCGGGCGGCCCAGCGGGCCAGCTTCAGTTCCGGGTGGGCGGTGATGTCCGAGTCGGAGACCACGGTGTTGTGATCCTCGATCAGGACGGTGCCGTCCGCACCGACCAGCAACGAGGCGAACGGCCGTTCGCCGGACGCCCCGGCCTGGTTGGCGAGTTCCACGGCGTGCCGGAGAAATCTCTCGTCGTCGGGTGTCATCGGTCCTCCTGGGATTCGTGGTACGCGGCCACGACCGCAATTGTCCGCCAGGCGCGGTTCGGGCTGGCGGATCTCCGCCCGGATGGCAGGGGCGGATGTGTGAGGCTGCCCCGTCGCACGAGTGGAGAGCGCCGTACACCACAGACTGAGAGGACCGGGAGTGGAGGAGCGAGTGACAGCCGAGCGTCTGACGCTGGTGAGCACCGTTGGCCGGTGGTTCCACCTGGACCGGCCCGTGCTGATCGAGCGCGGGCAGTCCTACTGGGTCGATCGTGCCACCAGCGAGTTGTGCGTCGATCGGGGAGACGGCCGAATCACCCGGGCCGCCGGTTGGGTGTGCCGCTGAGTGGCGTCGGCTGAGGGGATGCCACGCGGGCACGACAGCACGTCATGTCTGGACTCGCTCCCGCACCGCCGCGAGGCACGGACCGGCGGCCGGCGCGCGTACCCTTTCGGGGTGGAACTTGATGATCTTCCGACGGCGGAGTTCGCCTTCCCGGGGCCGCTGCGGGACAGTCTGGTGGCCGCGATCCTGTCGGGCGCGAAGACCTCGACGTCCAGCCTCGTGCTCGGCTACGAGCACGCGGGCGAGGCGATGCCCGAGGTGGGTCAACGGTCGGCGGTGGTCGACTCGGCGGGCCGGCGGGTCGCGGTGATCGAGGTGACCGACGTACGGGTGGTGCGGCTCGGCGACGTCGACCTGCGACACGCCCTCGACGAGGGCGAGGGGTACGAGTCGGTGGCGCAGTGGCGGGCCGGGCACGAGAGGTTCTGGCACAGCGCGGAGGTGCGCGCGGAGCTGGGCGATCCCGGCTTCACCGTCGACGACGACACCCCGGTGCTGGTCGAACGCTTCCGGCTGGTGCACACCGTCTGAACGCCCCTTCCGGTAGGCGGCGATCGGGCGTGCGGCGGGGCCGCCGCCGCACGCCCGGGTCGTACGCCGCTCAGCCCCAGTTCTGCGGGGCGGGCTGACGGGTGGTGGCGTTCAACCGGTTGAAGAAGTTGGTGGTGGCGAGCCAGAGCACCAGCGCGGCCAGTTCCTTCTCCTCGAAGTGCCGGGCGGCCTCGTCCCACACCTCGTCGGGCACGGGGTCGGCCCGGTCGGCGAGCCGGGTGGCGGCCTCGGCGAGCGCGAGCGCGGCCCGCTCCGCGTCGGTGAAGTACGGCGTCTCCCGCCAGACGGCCACCGCGAACAGCCGCTCCTCGGTCTCCCCGGCCTTCCGGGCGTTGCGGGCACCGGAGTCGACGCACGCGCTGCACCCGTTGATCTGGCTGGCCCGCAGGTGGACCAGCTCCAGGGTGCTCCCGGGGACGCCCGCCGAGTGGGCCGCCTTGTAGAGCAGGTTGATCGCCTTCACCGCGTCGGGGAGCAGCGTCGCGGGGTTCTGCATACGGGCCTGCACGGACATCTCGCACCGTCCTTCCTGTTACGCTGCCGGCCTTCGCCGTCGCAGCGCTCCTGGTTCCTCACCCTGCTGTCGACAGCCGGAGGGGCGACGTGACAGATGTGACCCGGGCCACACCAGGGCGGGATGTCCACCGGGGTGGCGATGCCGTGAGCGACACCGACCTGCTCGCCGAGCGTTTCGAGGAGCAGCGCCCCCGCCTGCGCTCCGTGGCCCAGCGGATGCTCGGCTCCGGGGCCGAGGCCGACGACGCGGTCCAGGACACCTGGCTGCGGCTCAGCCGCGCCGACGCCGACGGCATCGACAACCTGCCGGGCTGGCTGACCACCACCGTCGGGCGGGTCTGCCTCGATCGGCTGGGATCGAGCGCCGCGCGGCACGAGCGGCCCGCCGACGTGGCCGCCGACGAGTCGACCACGTCGGGAGCGGGCGAGGTCGACCCCGAGCGGGAGGCGATGCTCACGGAATCGGTCGGACGCGCGCTGGACGTGGTGCTACGGACCCTCGGCCCCACCGAGCGGCTGGTGTTCGTGCTGCACGACATGTTCGCGGTCTCCTTCGACGAACTCGCGCCCGTCGTCGACCGCAGCCCGGCCGCCGTACGGCAGATCGCCAGCCGGGCCCGCCGGCGCGTGCAGGCCGGGTCGCCGTCGCCGGAGACCGACCGGGCCCGACAGCGCGGAGTCGTCCAGGCGTTCCTCGCCGCGTCCCGCGAGGGGCGCTTCGACGACCTGCTCACCCTGCTCGACCCGCACGTCGTGCTGCGCTCCGACGCCACGGCCGTCGGGATGGGCGGGGCCAGCGAGGCGCGCGGCTCGGCCACGGTGGCCGACTTCTTCTCCGGCAAGGCGCAGGGGGCCGTCCCGGCGTTCGTCGACGGTGCGCCGGGAGCGTTGGTCGTCGTCGACGGCCGTACCCGCCTGGTGCTCAGCTTCGTGGTCACCGACCGGATCATCGGCATCGAGGTGGTCGCCGATCCCGACCAGATCGCCGGGCTGGACCTGATCGTGGACTGACGGCCCGTACCGCTGAGCCGCACGTCAGGGCGGGATCGGCGCCGGTGCGGCCGCTGCGTACGATGCGGGGCCGGGCATCCCCTCGTCCCGCGGAGGTAACGGCAGATGGCAGGCCAGCACGAGGGGTACGCCCTCGGCGTCGACCTCGGCACGTCCCACACCGTCGCCGTGCTGCGTCGGCCCGACGGGCACACCCGCCCGCTGCTCGTGGACGGGCAGCCGATCATCCCCTCCGGGGTGTACGCCGACGCGGACGGGCTGCTGCACGCCGGGCGGGACGCCCAGCGGCTGGCCCGGACCGATCCCGGCCGGTACGAGCCGAACCCGAAGCGGCGCATCGACGAGCCCGCGGTCATGTTGGCTGATCGCCGGTATCCGCCGGCCGAGCTGCTGGCCGCGACGCTGCACGCGGTGGCCCGGGCGGCCGTCGAGGCGGTCGGCTTCCTGCCTCCGGCGGTGCTCACCTGCCCGGCGACCTGGGACGCTGCCCGCCGCCAGGTGCTGGCCGACGCCCTGGCGGCGGCCGGCTGGCCGTCGGCGGCCGAGCACACGCTCTCCGGTCCCACCCCGCCGGGCACCCGGCTGCTGCGGGAGCCGGTGGCCGCCGCCCGCTACTACACGCAGGTGCTGCGCCGCCCGGTGCCGGTGGGCGGGACGATCGCGGTCTTCGACTTCGGCGCCGGGACGCTGGACGTCGCGGTGCTGCGCAACGAGGGCGCCGATCCGTGGGGCGACTCCGGGTTCACGGTCGTCACGGCGGGAGGCGCCGACGACCTCGGTGGCCTGGACGTGGACGCGGCCCTGCTGGGTCGGCTCGCCGAGCTGGTCGCCGAGGCGCACCCGGCCCGGTGGGAGCGGCTGAGCCGTCCTGAGTCCGCGACGCAGTGGCGCGAGCGGCACGAGCTCTGGGAGAACGTGCGGGGCGCGAAGGAGATGCTGTCGCGGGTGACGGCCGCGCCGGTGGCCGTGCCGGGGGTGGAGGCGGCGGTCACGCTCACCCGGGCCGACCTGGAACGGGTGGCCGCGCCGCTGTTGGGCCGGGCGGTGGCGGTGACCCGGGAGGTGATCGGCGCGGCCGGCATCGACCCGCAGCAGCTCTCCGGCCTGTTCCTGGTCGGCGGCGCCACCCGGATGCCGATGGTGGCCCGGCTGCTGCACGCCGAGTTGGGCGTCGCCCCGACCGTGCTCGAGCAGCCGGAGTTGCCGGTGGCCGAGGGGGCGCTGACCGACCTGCCCCTGCCCCGGCGAGCCCGGTCCGCCGACGCCTTCGCCGCCCCTGCCGTCGTGCCCGCGCAGCCCGGCGCAGCGCCACGCCCCGATCCCGCCGCGGCAGCACCGTCCGCTGCGCCAGCGTCACCCGTCGCCGCGCCGGCGCAGTCCGGATCCGCCGGCCCGCCGCACGACCCCGCCGCGCCGCACCACGGCGTCGGCGGAGCGCAGACCGGGTCCGCCGGCCCGGACCCCGCGCCAACCTCCGTGGCCGGCCCGGAGGGCGTCACGCCGGCCCTGCCCGCCGGGCTGACGCCGACCATGGTCGCCGACTCGTCGACCGCCCCGACCGTGCCCGCCGCGCCGTCACCGGCCGCGCCGTTCGCCCCACCCGGCGCAGCGGCCGGAGGCCCGGCGCCCTTCGCGCCGCCCGGCGCAGCGGCCGGCGGCCCGGCATCCTTCGCCCCACCCGGCGCAGCGGTGGGGAGCCCGGCACCGTTCGCGCCGCCGAGCGCGGCGGCCGGAGGCCCGGCACCCTTCGCGCCACCGGGGGCGTGGCCCGGCGTACCCGTCTCCGGCACGCCGGTGTCGCCGCCCGGCGGCGGCCGGAGCGGGCCCGCGCTCCCGCGACGCCGGGCACTGTGGATCTCGCTCGCCGCCGTTCTCGCGCTCGCCGGCGTGGCGACCGCGGCGGTGCTGTACCTGACGCGGGACCGCTACCCGGCGCTGGAGTTCCGGACCGTCGAGCAGCTGCCCAGGGTGCCCGCCGGCACCGAGCGGCCCATGGACATGTTCACCGCGGTCCTCGGCGACCGGGCCTACCTCGGGTATCCGCTCGATGACGGACGGCTGGAGGTGGTGGCGGTCGACGCCGGCACCGGCGCGGTGAAGTGGCGGAAGCAGACCGTGGCGTCCTCGGAGCGGTGGAAGCGGATCGTCGCCCTGCCCGGCGCTGTCGCGGTCTTCGCCGACGCCATCGGCGACGACACGCCCCGCGACCTCGTGCTGCTCGACGGCGCCTCCGGCGACCAGCGGTGGCACCGGTCGATCCTGGGCAACGACGACGTGCTCTTCGGCGACGGCGTCGCGGTGCAGGTGGACCGCACCGGCAAGCGGCTCGTCGGGCTGCGCCTCGGCGACGGCCACGAGGAGTGGGCGCAGCCCAGCCCGCGCGACGAGTACGACAACGCCGGGACCAGCGTCCACCCGGTCACCACCGACGAGGCGCTGGGCGGCCCGGCCTACCTCGACGGCTCGCCGCGCGACCCCTGGCGCGGCGAGGTCAACCGGATCGTGCAGGTGGGCGCGGACCGGTCCGTCCGGCTGATCGACATGGGCACCGGCCGGGTGGTCCGCACCCGCGCCGGGATTGCCGACAACGACGACCTGGTGGTGGCCCACGAGGACCGGCTCTACGTGGCCCGCGACGACGCCGGCTACCAGCTGCTCGCGTACGACATGACGAGCGACGCCCAGCCGAAGGTGCTCTACACCGCGGAGGACGACCGGCGCCGGCCGAAGGCGCTGGTGCCCTGCGGCGAGCGGCGGGCGTGCCTGCTGGAGGTCACCGGCGGCGACGACGAGACCGCCGAGGTGGTGGCGGCGACCGAGGAGAAGGTGAGCCAATGGAAGGCGCCGCGCGCGACCCGGCTCGTGCCGCTCGGCGAGCACCTGCTCGCCCGGCGGACCTCCCCGGATTCGGCCGGCACGCTGTTCGACCCCGACGGGCGCGCCGTGCTCTCCGAGCGTGGCGGGGTGGCGGTCCGGCTCGACGCGGGCAACCTGCTGCTCCTCGCCGATCCGCCCAGCTCGGTCGAGGACGACCGCAGCGTCGCCGGGATGTCGGTGGGCTCGGGCGAGGTGGACGAGCTGGGCCAGCTGGAGGACGTCCGCAGCGACACATGCTCGTGGAACACCAGCGTGATCGCCTGCGGAGCCGGGAGGGAGAGCGGGGACGCCGGGGCAGAGTCCCCGTACGGCTTCGTGCTCTACCGGTTCGCCGAATAGCCGATACCCGACAGCAATTCATATGGATCTATATTGCCGATAACCTCCTCTCAACGGCCAGGCCGCTCCGCGTCCGGTCACGAGCCGGTGCGGGGCCGACAGGAGGAGGACCGGCAGATGACACTTCCCCGTACCCGGAGATGGCGGGCCCGCGCGGTGGGCGTACTCGCCGCCGCCACGGTCGTCGCCGCGATGGGCACCCCCGCGGCGGCCGCCCCGGCCACCGGCGAGATCCTGCACGCCGACGCCGCGAACGCCGTGACCGACGGATACGTCGTGGTGCTCAGGGGCGACGCACTCGGGAACTCCGGCGACCGGCGGGCCGCCGTCACGAAGGCCGCCGACCGGCTGGCCGACCGCTACGGGGCCGCCCTCGGCCACGTCTACGGGCACGCGCTCACCGGATTCGTGGCGCACCTGCCCGAGCGGGCGGCCCGCCGGCTCGCCGCCGACCCGGCTGTGGCGTACGTGGAGCGGGACCGGGTGGTGACCCTCGTCGGCCCGGGCGTGCAGCTCAACCCGCCGTCGTGGGGGCTGGACCGGATCGACCAACGCTCTCTCCCGCTCGACGGCCGGTACGCCTACCCGAACACCGCGCACAACGTGCACGCGTACGTCATCGACACCGGCATCCGGAGCACGCACGGCGACTTCGGCGGCCGCGCCGGCGTGGGGGTCGACCTCGTCGACGGCGGCCCGGCGGACGACTGCAACGGCCACGGCACCCACCTGGCCGGCACCATCGGCGGCACCCGGCACGGGGTGGCCAAGGAGGTCCAGTTGCGCCCGGTGCGGGTGCTCAACTGCGCCGGCAGCGGCACCTTCTCCCAGGTGATCGCGGGCGTGGACTGGGTCACCGCGAACGCCGTGCGGCCGGCGGTGGCGCTCCTGGCGCTCGGCGGCGGCGCCAGCACGGCGCTGGACGCCGCGGTGAACCGGTCGATCGCCTCCGGGGTGACCTACGCCGTCACGGCGGGCAGCTCGAACGCCAACGCCTGCAACTACTCCCCGGCGCGGGTGGCGGCAGCGCTCACCGTGGCCGGTACCACCATCACCGACGCCCGGATGCCGAGCGGCAACTACGGCAGTTGCCTGGACCTGTACGCCCCCGGCGCCAACATCACCTCCACCTGGCACACCGGCGACACGGCGGCGGTCACCATCAGCGGCGGCTCGATGGCCGCCGCGCACGTCGCCGGCTGCGCCGCGCTCGCCCTCTCGGCCAACCCGACCTGGAGCCCCGCGCAGGTGACCGCGTACCTGGTCGGCAGGGCGACGACCGGGGTGGCCACGGGCGTGGTCAGCGGTACGCCGAACCGCCTGCTCTACTGCGGTCCCTGAGCCGCCACGGGCGTCGGATCCGGTGCCCGGCCGCGC
>NZ_JBFABB010000150.1:0-14297 GCF_040640035.1 Micromonospora sp. NPDC023633
GCGGCACGGGACCGGGTCGGGGCCTGCGCGGGGGTGGGGGCCGGCGGCGGGGTGGCGGTGAGCCGGGAGAGCCGGGTGCCCGCCAGGGTGCAGCTGGCGGCGCCGGCCAGCGCCACCACGGCCAGGGCGGGCACCCGACCGGCCGCGCCGGCGAGCAGGAGCAGCGCGACGGCGGCGAGGACGAGGATGTCCGGCACGGCGGGACGGGGAATGGACGCGCGTTGCGGGTACGCGAGGGGCACGGCGGTCGCCTTCGTGAGGGGGCACGGGCGGTGCGACGGTGCAGGGCGCCGGACTCAGGGTGGGGCCGCCGCTCATCAGTCGCCAACGAACGGGCGCGAGGGCGGTGACGCCACGCCGGCAGTGATCCGCGTCACTGCCGACGCGGGGCCCACGGGTCGCCGCCCGGCGCGTACCGGGGCCGGCGGGGGTGGGATCATCGGGGGGTGAGCAGCTCCGACACCGTCCACTTCCGGCACAACCAGGCGATCCTGGCCGCCGCGATCGTCGCCTTCTTCGGCGCCCTGCCGGTGGCCGGCGCCCGGTGGTACCTGCTGCCGGTGCTGCTCGTCCCGCTCGCCGTCGCGGTCTGGGCGTGGCGGGCCGGCACCGACGCGGACGCCCGCGAGCTGCGCCTGCGGGCGCTGGTCGGGCAGCGGCGGATCGGCTGGGAGCGGGTCGTCGAGCTGGCCGCCGACAAGCGCGGTCGGGCGGTCGCCCTGCTCGACGACGGCCAGCGCGTCATGCTGCCGGCCGTGCGCCGCACCGACCTGCCCCGGCTGGTCTCGGCCACGGGCCAGACCCTGCCGGGCGCGGCCGGCTGAGCACCGCCGGGGCGGCACCGCTCAGTAGCCGTCCACCACCGTGTTGATCAGCGGCTCGCCGGCCGCGAACCGGCGGACCTGGTCGGCGACCAGCCGGTACGCACGCGGCAGCAGGCCGCGTACCGAGCCGGCGACGTGCGGGGTGAGCAGCACGTTCGGCATCGTCCACAGCTCGTGGTCGGCGGGCAGCGGCTCCGGGTCGGTGACGTCCAGCGCGGCCGAGATCCGGCCGGTACGCAGCTCGGCGACCAGCGCCTCGGTCCGGGCCACCGGCCCACGGGCGGCGTTGACCAGCAGCGCGCCGTCCCGCATGGCGGCGAGGAACCTCTCGTCGACCAGCCCCCGGGTGCGCTCGGTCAGCGGCACCAGCAGCACCACCACGTCGGCCTCGGGAAGCAGCCCCGGCAGCTCCTCGACGGCGTGCACGCCCTGCTCCGGGCGGGCGGTCCGGGCCACCAGCGTGAAGCTCACCTCGAACGGCGCGAGCCGGTCCCGTACCGCCGTGCCGATGGAGCCCGCCCCGACGATCAGCACCCGCTTGCCGGCCAGCTCGTCGGTGGGGGCCACCTCGTCGTACGCCCACTCGCGCCGGGCCTGCGCGCGGGCGAGGGCGGGGAAGGCGCGCAGCTGGGACAGGATCGCCGTGACCACCCACTCGGCGGTGGACGGGTCGTGCACCCCCCTGGCGTCGCAGAGCGTCACCCCCGGCGGGACCCGGCCGGCCCACGCGTCCGCCCCGGCGGAGAGGAGCTGCACCACCGCCAGGTCGGGCAGCTCGCGCAGCAGTGCGGTGGCGTCCCCGCCGGCCAGGAACGGCGGCACCCAGAACCGGACGCCGGCGGTCTCCGAGGGGAGCCGGGAGGCGTCCTCGGCCACCTCGACCGTGACCTCCGGCGGCAGCTCACCGAGGAGCGCTCGACCGGTCTGGTGCGGGATCCATACCTTCACGCCCGCCGACGATAGGCCCCCGGCGGGTCCGTCCGGCGGGCGGGGCGGCTCGCGGCACCCGAACGGGCCCCGCCGACGCGGGTGAGGTGATCAGGGTGACGCCGGCGACCGAGTCGATTCTGTTCCGGAGGGGGTATAAGGGAGGACCGGAGTGCCGGTCGGCCTCCATCCGGCACGGACAGGTGGTCAATGACCGACGGCTCCCGCGACGACGCCCCGGAGCGGGCCGACCCGATCCCGGCCCTCCGCGACCCCGATCGGCTGCGGTCCCTCGCCGAGACCCGGCTGACGGCCGCCCCCGACGAGGCGTTCGACCGGTTCGCCCGGCTGGTCGGCGATCTGCTCGACGTGCCGGTCGCCCTGGTCTCCCTGGTGGACGCCGAACGCCAGTTCTTCCCCGGCGAGGTGGGCCTGTCCCGGCCGTGGGCCGCCCGGCGGGAGACCCCGCTGAGCCACTCGTTCTGCCAGCACGTCGTCGACCTGGGCACCCCGATGGTGCTGCCGGACGCCCGGCTCCATCCCGCCCTGCGGGACAACCTCGCCGTGCCCGAGCTGGGCGTGGTGGCGTACGCCGGGATGCCGCTGACCGACCTGGAGGGCCGCGTCCTCGGCTCGCTCTGCGCAATCGACGACAAGCCGCGCGACTGGACCGCCGAGCAGTTGCGGACGCTCGCCGACCTGGCCGCCGCGTGCTCCTCCGAGCTGCGGCTGCGGATCGCGCTGGAGGGCGCCGAGCAGGCACGGCGGCGCGCCGAGGAGGCCAACGGCCGGCTGGAGCTGCTGGCCGGGCTGGCCGGGACCCTGGCCGGCACCCTCGACGTGGCCACCGCGCTGCGCCACCTGCGCGACACGATGGTGCCGCTGCTGGCCGACTGGTCCCTGCTGACCCTGGTCGGGCCCGACGGGGCGCCCCGCGACGTGACCGCCGCGCACCGCGACCCGGCCCGGGCCCCGGACGTCGCCCGCTTCGCCGAGCTGATGCGCACGGGGCTGAGCCCCGACTCGATCACCCGGACGGTGCTGCGCACCGGGCGGCCCGTGCTGGGCGCCGCCGCCACCCTCGCCGACGTGCGGCGGGGCACGATCGGACCGGAGATGCCGGAGATCGCCGCCCGCCTGGGCTTCTCCTCGCACCTCAGCGTGCCGATCACCGACGCCGGGCGGGTGCTCGGCTGCATCACCTTGATCAACGGCCCGCGGCGGCGGCAGTTCGACGACAGCGACCTGCTCATCGCCGAGGACGTCGGGCGCCGGGCCGGGCAGGCGATCGGCAACAGCCGGATGTACGGCGAGCAGCGGCACGTCGCGCACGTGCTGCAACACAGCATGCTGCCGCAGCTGCCGGTCACCGACGACCTCGAGCTGGCCGCCCGCTACCAGCCGGCGGCGGACCGGGTCGAGGTCGGCGGCGACTGGTACGACGCCTTCCGCCAGCCCGGCGGGGAGCTGATCGCGGCGATCGGCGACGTGGCCGGGCACGACATCGAGGCCGCCGCGACCATGGGCCAGCTGCGCAACCTCGTCCGGGGCAACGCGTACGGCCGGCCCGACACGGTCGGGGAGCTGATGAGCCGCCTCGACGAGACCATCCGCGGGCTGCACATCCCCGCCGCGGCCACCGCGACCCTGGTGCGGCTGGACGCCGACGCCGGCGGCCAGCGGGTCGCCTGGTGCAACGCGGGCCACCCCGCGCCGCTCGTGGTCCGGGCCGGCGGCACGGTGGAGGTGCTCGCCGGCACGCCGGAGCCGCTGCTCGGGTTGAACCGACCGGTGCGGCGCACCAGCCGGCACACCCGCCTGGCCACCGGCGACACCCTGCTGCTCTACACCGACGGGCTCATCGAGCGGCGCGACCGGTCCATCGACGAGGGGATGACGGAGCTGGTCGCCCGGCTCGACGGCACGGACCGGCTGCCGCTGGGCGAGCTCTGCGACCTGCTGCTGACCGCCGCGCCCCACCGCGAGGACGACGTCGCGCTGCTCGCCGTCCGGACGATCTGACCGCGCCACGGAGCCGGTCCGATCCGTCGGCCCCGGTCCGACTTCTCGGCGGACTACCCTGGGCCGGGTGAGCGCCCGTCCCCCGTACCCCCGCGTCCACCGTCTGCGGACGGCCCTGGCGGCCTCGTGCGCGGCGCTGCTGCTGGCGACCGCCGGTTGCAGCTTCGGCGAGCCGGAGCCCGACCCGGCCGGTGAGCCGCCCACCTTCCCGACGCCATCGGCGACGGCGAGCCCCGGCGGCGCCGGCCAGGAGGTCGTCACCACCGTGCTGGCCAAGGGTCTGCGGGTGCCGTGGGCGATCGCCTTCCTGCCCGACGGCGCGGCGCTGGTCACCGAGCGGGACAGCGGCCGGATCCTGCGGGTCGGCCCCGAGTCGGGGCCCGACGGGCTGAAGGTCACCCCGGTGCAGACCATCGCAGACGTGGCGGCCTCCGGCGAGGGCGGGCTGATGGGCATCGCCGTCTCGCCCGACTACCAGCGGGACAAGACGGTCTTCGTCTACCACACCACCGAGCGGGACAACCGGATCGTCCGGCTGGAGCTGGGCGGCACGCCCACCCCGATCCTCACCGGCATCCCCAAGGCCGGCATCCACAACGGCGGCGGCCTCGCCTTCGGCCCGGACGGCCTGCTCTACGCGAGCACCGGCGACGCCGGCGACCGGCCGCAGGCGCAGGACGTCAAGCGCCTCGGCGGCAAGATCCTGCGGATCACCAGGGACGGCAAGCCGGCGCCCGGCAACCCGTTTCCGAACTCCCCGGTGTGGTCCCTGGGCCACCGCAACGTCCAGGGCATGGCCTGGGACGCCGGCAAGCGGATGTACGCCGTGGAGTTCGGCCAGAACACCTGGGACGAGATCAACCAGATCACCAAGGGACGCAACTACGGGTGGCCGACGGTCGAGGGGCGCGACGACGACAAGCGCTTCGTCAACCCGGTCGCCCAGTGGCCGACCTCGGACGCGTCCTGCTCCGGGCTGACCGCCGCGGACCGGCTGCTCGTCACCGCGTGCCTGCGCGGCAAGCGGCTCTGGCTGGTCGAGCTGACCGACACCGGCACCGTGCTCGGCCAGCCGCGCGAGCTGCTGACCGACCGGTTCGGACGGCTGCGGGCCGTGGCCGCCGCCCCGGACGGCTCGATCTGGGTCAGCACCTCCAACCACGACGGGCGGGGCCAGCCGGCGCCCGAGGACGACCGGCTGCTGCGGCTCGTCTTCGCCGGCGGCGGGGCCGGCCGGAGCTGACGCACCGGCGCGTCCAGGTTTCCCAAGATCCTTCAGTGGGCAGGTCAGAATCTCACCATGGACGGCCAGGAGAACGAACAGCACGCGAACCGGGACGAGAACGCCCCGGCGACCGGTCGCGCCCCGCGCCCGACACCGGGGCCGGACGGCGCCGACCGGACCGGCCGGCGAGTCCTCCGCGCGACCGGGGTGACCCTGGCGGTCCTCGTCATCGCCCTGGTCGGCGCGGTGCTCGGCGTGCTCGCCGGCGGCCGGGTGAGCACCGACATCGGCCCGTTCCAGGCCGACCTCACGGTCGCGCCGGCGATGGGGGGCGGCACCACCGTCGACATCCCGCCGCTGGGTGCCCTGCTGCTCGACAGCCACGACGGGCCGACCCACCTGACGGTGGAGCTGGGCGCGCTGGACCAGAGCCGCACCGAGGCGCTGCTCGACGATCCGGCGAGCATCAACCGGGCGAGCCAGTCGGCCGTCGACGACGTCCGCGAGGGCGTGCTGCGGCTCGGCCTGCGGACGCTCGCCTCGGCGGTGCTGGTCACCCTGCTGCTGGCCCTGCTGGTCTTCCGCGACACCCGACGGGCGGCCTGGGCCGGCGGGCTGGCGCTGGTGATCACCGCTGGCAGCCTCGGCACCGCCGCGGCCACCATCCGGCCGGAGGCGATCGAGGAGCCGCGCTACGAGGGGCTGCTGGTCAACGCCCCCGCGATCGTCGGTGACGCCCGCCGGATCGCGAACGACTACAGCCGGTACGCCGAGCAGCTCCAGCGCATCGTCGGCAACGTCAGCCAGCTCTACACCACCGTGTCGTCGCTGCCGGTCTACGAGCCGGCCCCCGGCACGACCCGCGTCCTGCACGTCTCCGACATGCACCTCAACCCCACCGGCTGGCAGCTCATCCGCACCGTCGTCGAGCAGTTCGGCATCGACGTGGTGATCGACACCGGAGACATCACCGACTGGGGCTCCGAGCCGGAGGCCTCGTACGTCGGCTCGATCGGCCTGCTCAAGAAGCCGTACGTCTACATCCGGGGCAACCACGACTCGGGGCGGACGGCGGCGGCCGTGGCCCGCCAGCCGAACGCGACCGTGCTGAACAACACGACCACCACGGTCGCGGGGCTGACCATCGCCGGTATCGGCGACCCGCGCTTCACCCCCGACAAGAACACCTCGCCGGCGGGCAGCGGACTCACCCAGCAGACGGCGAACCAGCTCATCGGCGTCGGCGACCAGCTCGCGGCCACGGTAGGCAGCTCGCCGCGCCCGGTGGACATCGCGCTCGTGCACGACCCGGCCTCCGCCGGCCCGCTGTCGGGCACCTGCCCGCTGGTGCTCGCCGGGCACACCCACGACCGGCAGGTCTCGAAGCTGCCCGAGGTGCCCGGGAAGGGACCCACCCAGCTGATGGTGCAGGGATCCACGGGCGGCGCCGGCCTGCGCGGCCTGGAGGGCGAGAAGCCCACCCCACTGTCGATGACGGTGCTCTACTTCGACAAGGACAAGCTGCTCCAGGCGTACGACGACATCACCGTCGGCGGCACGGGGCAGGCGCAGGTGAACCTGGAGCGGCACGTCGTGGAGGACCCGAAGGCCGGCGCGCCCGTCCCGGTCACCCCCACCCCGACGCGCTGACCTCGGCAAGCCGACCACCGGGTGGTCGCCATCGTGTGCCGACCCGGGGCGCCTGGAAACGCCGTGCTCCCGGCCGCCCCGCGCCTGGTCGCCTGCCCTGGTCGCCTGCCCTGGTCGCTCTATCCCCGATCGCCCTGCGCCGAGCGGTTGTCCTGACCGCTTGCCGCACCCACCCTCCGCTCGCGCCCATTGCGCTGAGTAGCGGCACCGCCGGCCGCCGACCTCGTCCTCCGGGCGCTTTGCTCTGCAGCCATGGACGCACCAGTAACTCGGAGTAGCGAAAGGCTGGCTGGCCTTTGATCGGCCGTATCGACGTTGCTGCTGTTCAGCGGCGTGGTGCGTCGGTGGCTGCAGAGCAAAGGGCGCGAGCGGCTACCGTCGGGCCCCACACCAACCACACCCTCAGTAACACCAGACGTTGGTTACTGTTGGTGATTTCAGACGACCCGGAGCAGCAGCACGGCACGGCCCGGAACAGCGCGGCACGGCACGGCCCGGGGCGGCCCGGCACGGCCCGGCACCGCACGGCCCGGAGCGGCCTCAGCGCGGCCCGGAGCGGCCCCAGCGCGGCCCCGCCGGCGAGTGCGGCCTAGCGATTCGGGGGGCGCGGGCACGCGTGGTCCGGCCGGGGACGGCGCCCTGCGAATCAGCGCAGGGAGAGGGCCGCCAGGGCGGCGTTGACGATGCTGCCGGGCAGCAGGTCGTGCAGGTCGTACAGCTCGTGGACGCTGCCGGACTGGCCGAACTCGTCCACGCCCAACGGCACCGCCGGGGCGGCGAGCGCCGAGCCGAGCCAGGCCATGGCGTGCGAGGCAGCGTCGTGCACCGTCACCACCGGCACCCGGTCGGCGAACGCCGAGCGCAGCGCTCCGGGCACGCTCGGCACGGTGGCCGTGCGTACGCCCTGGCGCAGGGTGCACTGCCAGGCCCGGTAGAGCCGGTCCAGCGAGGTGACGTCGACGACGTGCGCGGCGATGCCCTCCTCGGCCAGTTCCGCCGCCGCCGCGAGCACCTCGGGCAGCACCGCGCCGGAGGCGGCGAGCTGCACCACCGGGGCGTCGGCCAGGTGCGGGTACGCCTCGTGGGCGTCGACCAGGCGGTACGCCCCGGCGACCACCTGCCGGCGCAGCACCGCGTCGCCGAGCCGGGCCCGCGCCGCCTCGAAGGGCGCCTGGTCGATCGGGCGGGTGCTGAGCCGGAAGTAGTACGCCCCGTCCTCAGCGGGAGCGGCCGTCGCGGACGGGGTCGCCCCGCCGGCGATCTGGCCCAGCGCGTCGCAGAGCAGCCAGTCCAGGGTGGCCGCGTACGCGGGTTCGAGGAACGTCACCCCGGGCAGTTCCAGACCCACCGAGGCGGTGATGGTCGACTGGTGGGCACCGCCCTCCGGGGCGAGCGTGATGCCCGACGGGGTGCCGGCGACCACGAACCGCGAGCCCGAGTAGGTGCCGTAGAGGAAGGCGTCCAGGCCGCGCAGCACGAACGGGTCGTAGACCGTGCCGACCGGCAGCAGCGGCTGCGCCGACAGGTCCCAGGCGAGGCCGAGCTGCCCGAGCAGCAGGAACAGGTTCATCTCCGAGATGCCCAGCTCGATGTGCTGCCCGGCGGGGCTCTCCGTCCAGCGCAGCATCCGGTCCTCGGTCCAGGAGCGCTGCTCCGTCGGGGCGAAGACGCCGGTCTTGTTGATGAAGCCGGCCAGGTTGGTGGAGGTCGCCACGTCCGGCGCGGTGGTCACCAGGTAGCGGCCCACCTCGGGGTTGCGGGCCAGCTCGACCAGCACCCGGCCGAAGACCTCCTGCGTCGAGATCGGCTTGTTCGCGCGTACCCGCGTCGTGTCCGGAACCGTGACGCCCAGCGCCCGCTCGCGGGGCGCGCGGGACAGCGCCTCCCGGCGTTCGCCGGCCCGGATGCCGGCCGGGGACGCCGGGTCCAGGCGGTCCCACTCGGTCTCCCGCGTCAGCCCGTGCGCGGCGCGCAGCGCGTCGAGCTGCTCGGTGGTGAGCAGCGCCGAGTGGTTGCGCGGATTGCCGGCGATCGGCAGACCCCACCCCTTGACGGTGTACGCGAAGACCACGCTGGGCCGGTCGGTGACGGCGTCGCACTGGGCGTACGCGTCGAGCATCGCCGCCATGTCGTGCCCGCCCAGGTCGGTGACGAGCGGCCCCAGCTCGTCGTCGCCGATGTCGGCGATGAACGCCTCGATCCCGTCGGGCGCGCCGTCGAGGAACTGCCTGCGCAGCGCCGTGCCGGTCAGCCCGAACAGCGACTGGTACTGCTCGTTGGGCATCGCGTCGATCCAGTCGCGCAGCGCCTCGCCGCCCGGCCGGGCGTACGCCTCGGCGAGCCGGCGGCCGTACTTGACCTCGACCACGTGCCAGCCGGCGGCCTCGAACTGGCCCCGCCACTGGTTGATCCGCATCCCGGGCACCACCCGGTCCAGCGACTGCCGGTTGAAGTCGACCAGCCACATCACGTTGCCCAGGCCCGTGGTGGCCGGGTCGGCAACAGCCTCCCAGATGTTCCCCTCGTCCAGTTCGGCGTCGCCGATCAGCGCGACGAACCGGGAGCGCGGGCGGGCGCCGAAGTGCGCGTCGACGTAGCGGCGGGTCGCGGCGGCGAACAGCGGCGCCGCCGCGCCGAGCCCGACCGAGCCGGTGGAGAAGTCCACCTCGTCCGGGTCCTTGGTCCGCGACGGGTACGACTGGAGCCCGCCCCGGGCGCGCAGCCTCGTCAGGTAGGAGCGGTCGAGGTTGCCCAGCAGGTACTGGATGGCGTGGAAGACCGGCGAGGCGTGCGGCTTGACGGCCACCCGGTCCTCGGCGTCCAGGTGCGCGAACCACAGCGCCGTCATCGCCGTGACCAGCGAGGCGCTGGACGCCTGGTGCCCGCCCACCTTCACCCCGTCGCCGGTGTCCCGGTCGTGGTTGGCCGCGTCCACGATCCGGGTCGCGAGCCAGAGCACCCGCTGCTGGATCTCGTCGAGGACGTCGAGGTCGGTACGGTTCACGGTCGACTCCAGGACTCCGGCACGTCACCGTTGACGGCCGGTCGGGGGCGGGCGGGTCGCGCGGGGTGCGCAGCCGCCGCGCACGACGGGCGTACGCGGCGGCTCGGGACTGCGGCGGGGCCCTTCCCGCACGAAGGCGTCAGGGCGGGCCCCTTCCCTGCGTGTCAGGCGCCGAGGCGCTCCAGGATCAACTCGCGGACGGTCTTGGCGTCGGCCTGGCCGCGGGTGGTCTTCATGACCGCGCCGACCAGCGCGCCGGCCGCGGCGACCTTGCCGCTACGGATCTTGTCGGCGATATCGGGGTTGGCGGCGATCGCCTCGTCGACGGCGGCGGTGAGCGCGCCCGTGTCGGAGACGACCTCCAGGCCCCGGTTGGTCATGATCTGCGTCGGCGAGCCCTCGCCGGCCACCACGCCCTCCAGGACGGCACGGGCCAGCTTGTCGTTGAGCTTGCCGGCGTCCACCAGGCCCTGGAGCTCCGCGACCTGCCCCGGGGTGGCCCCGACGTCGGCCAGCTCCACGCCGGTCTCGTTGGCCCGCCGGGACAGCTCACCCAGCCACCACTTGCGGGCGGCGGCGGGGGTCGCGCCAGCGGCGACCGTGGCCTCGATCAGCTCGACCGCGCCGGCGTTGAGCACCGACTGCATGTCCGCGTCGGAGAGGCCCCACTGCTCCTGGAGCCGCCGGCGGTGCAGCCGGGGCAGCTCGGGCAGCGCGGCCTTCAGCTCGGCGACCCAGGCGGCGTCCGGTGCCAGCGGCACCAGGTCGGGCTCCGGGAAGTACCGGTAGTCGGTCGCCGTCTCCTTGGACCGGCCCGGCGTGGTGTCCCCGGTGTCCTCGTGGAAGTGCCGGGTCTCCTGGGTGATCCGGCCGCCCGCGTCGAGCACGGACGCCTGCCGGATGATCTCCGACCGGACGGCCCGCTCGACGGACCGCAGCGAGTTGACGTTCTTGGTCTCCGTCCGGGTGCCCCACTCCTCGCCGGGCAGGTTGAGGGAGGTGTTCACGTCGCAGCGCAGCGAGCCCTCCTCCATCCGCACGTCGGAGACGCCCAGCGAACGGATCACGTCGCGCAGCTCGGTGACGTACGCGCGGGCCACCTCGGGGGCCAGCGCGCCGGTGCCGGGAACCGGCTTGGTGACGATCTCCACCAGCGGGATGCCGGCCCGGTTGTAGTCGACCAGCGACTCGGTGGCGCCGTGGATGCGCCCGGTGGCGCCGCCGACGTGCAGCGTCTTGCCGGTGTCCTCCTCCAGGTGCACCCGCTCGATGCCGATCCGGACCAGCTCGCCGTTCACCTCGACGTCCAGGTAGCCCTCGAAGCACAGCGGCTCGTCGTACTGGCTGATCTGGAAGTCCTTCGGCATGTCCGGGTAGAAGTAGTTCTTCCGCGCGAACCGGCACCACTCGGCGATCGAGCAGTTCAGCGCCAGGCCGATGCGGATGGTCGCCTCGATGGCGGCCCGGTTGGCGACCGGCAGCGAGCCCGGCAGGCCCAGGCAGACCGGGCAGACCCGGGTGTTCGGCTCGCCACCGAAGTCGGTTGGGCAGCCGCAGAACATCTTGGTGTTCGTGCCCAGCTCGACGTGGGTCTCCAGGCCGATCACCGGTTCGTAGCGCGCGACGACCTCGTCGTACGCGGGCAGTGTCGTCGTCATCTGAGCTCCTGCCTCACAGTGCCGGTGGGGTGAAGGTGCCGACGACGCTCTCCAGCGCGGCGGCGACCCGGTACATGCGGTCGTCGGCCATCGTCGGGGCCATGATCTGGAAGCCGACCGGCAGCCCGTCGGAGAGCCCGCACGGCACCGAGATGCCCGGCCCGCCGTACAGGTTCGTCGGGATGGTGAACAGGTCGGCCAGGTACATCTGGTACGGGTCGGCGGTGCGCGCGCCGATCGGGAACGCCACGAACGGGGTGGTCGGCGAGATCAGCGCGTCGACCTGCTCGAACGCGGCGGTGAAGTCCCGGGTGATCAGCGTCCGGACCTTCTGCGCCTGCCCGTAGTAGGCGTCGTAGTAGCCCGACGAGAGCGCGTACGTGCCGATCATGATCCGGCGCTTGACCTCGGCTCCGAAGCCGGCCTCGCGGGTCAGCGACATGACCTCCTCCAGCGACCGGTTGCCGTCGTCGCCGACCCGCAGGCCGAACCGGACGCCGTCGAACCGGGCCAGGTTGGAGGAGGCCTCGCTCGGGGCGATCAGGTAGTACGCCGGCAGCGCGTACCGGAAGTGGGGGCAGGACACCTCGACGATCTCGGCGCCCAGCTTGGTCAGCGCGTCGACCGACTCGCGGAACGCCGCCATCACGCCCGGCTCGGCGCCCTCGCCGACGAACTCCGTGACGATGCCGAGCTTCACGCCGGTCAGGTCGCCGGTCGCGCCGAGCCTGGCGGCGGCCACCACGTCCGGCACCGGCTGCGGGATCGAGGTGGAGTCGCGCGGGTCGTGCCCGCCGATCACCTCGTGCAGCAGCGCCGCGTCCAGCACGTTACGGGCGCAGGGGCCCGGGGTGTCCAGGGAGGACGAGAACGCCACCAGGCCGTAGCGGGAGGTGCCGCCGTAGGTGGGCTTCGCGCCGACGGTGCCGGTGACCGCGCCGGGCTGGCGGATCGAGCCGCCGGTGTCGGAGCCGATCGCCAGCGGCGCCTCGTACGCGGCCAGCGCCGCGGCGCTGCCACCGCCCGAGCCGCCGGGGATGCGGCTCAGGTCCCACGGGTTGTGCGTCGGCCCGTACGCCGAGTACTCCGTGGAGGAGCCCATCGCGAACTCGTCCATGTTGGTCTTGCCGAGCATCACCGTGCCGGCGGCGCGCAGCCGCTGCACGATCGTCGAGTCGTACGGCGGACGCCAGCCTTCCAGGATCCTCGACCCGACGGTGGTCGGCACGCCCTTGGTGGTCAGCACGTCCTTGACGGCGACCGGCACGCCGGCCAGCGGGCCCAGCTCCTCGCCGGCGGCGCGGCGGGCGTCGACCTCGCCGGCGGCGGCGAGCGCGCCCTCGGCGTCGACGTGCAGGAACGCGTTGACCCGGTCGTCGACGGCGGCGATCCGGTCCAGGTGCGCCCGGGTGACCTCGACGGCGGAGGTCTCACCGCTGGCGACGAGCCCCGCGATCTCCGTCGCGGTCAGTCTGGTCAGGTCGGTCTGCGTCATGACGCCACATCCTCATCCAGGATCCGCGGTACGCGGAACCGCTGCTCCTCGGCGTCGGGCGCGCCCGACAGCGCCTCCTGCGGGGTCAGCCCGGGCACCACGACGTCGTCCCGCAGGACGTTGGTCAGCGGCACCGAGTGCGACGTCGGCGGGATGTCCGCCGCGGCGACCTCGCCGACCTGCGCGACCGCCTGGAGGATCACGTCGAGCTGGCCGGCGAAGGTGTCCAGCTCCTCCTCCGTGACGGCGAGCCGCGACAGTCGCGCCAGGTGCGCGACCTCCTCGCGGGAGATGGCGGCCATCGGTGCCCCCTTCGTGACGGTGCTGCGGGTCGGACCGGGTGTCGGCCGCGCGGACGAGGTGCGTGACGCGCGGTGACCGGAGCGAGTCTATTGTTCCGCCCCGGCGGCGCGTCCCCGACTCCCCCTCCGGCGCGGCGGGGCGTCGTGCGCCGACGGCCGCACCGGCGAGGGGCGGGTGGCTCAGCGGGCGTGCCGGCGGGGGATCTCCGCGTCGGGGCTGGGCGTGGGGCGGACCGGCCGGTAGCGGGCCAGCCAGCCGACCAGCTCCTCGGCCGGCATCGGCCGGGCGTAGAACCAGCCCTGCGCCGCGTCGCAGCCCGCCGCGTACAGCATGCGCCAGGTGCGCTCGTCCTCGACGCCCTCGGCGACCACCCGCAGCCCGAGCGCCTTCGCCAGCTCGATCGTCGACTTCACGATCGCCGCGTCGTCGGCGTCCTCGGCCATCCCCAGCACGAAGGAGCGGTCCACCTTCACCTCGGACAGCGGCAGCCGCCGCAGGTGCTGCAGGGAGGAGTAGCCGGTGCCGAAGTCGTCCAGCGCGATGCCCACGCCGATCCGGTGCAGCCGGGTGATGGTGGCCAGCACCCGGCGCGGGTCGGCCATCAGGGCGCCCTCGGTGATCTCCAGTTGCAGCCGCTGCGGCGGTACGCCGTACCGGGCGAGCCGGTCGGCGATCTGGTCGGCGATCTCGCCGGTGTGCAGGTCCCGCACGCTGACGTTGAGCGCCGCCGGCAGGCCCATCCCGGCGGCCGACCACTTGGCGAGCTGTTCCACCACGTCGTCCACCACCCGACGGGTGAGCAGCCGCATCACCGCGCTCTGCTCGGCGACCCGGATCAGCTCCTCGGGGTCCACCATCCCCCGGCGGGGGTGCCGCCAGCGCAGCAGCGCCTCCACGCCGACCACCTCGCCGGTCGCGATGGCGATCTGCGGCTGGTAGTACATGGTGATCTCGCCCGCGTCGACGGCACAAGCGGTGTCCGCGTCGCGCCGGCCGGCCGCGTCGTGCCGGGCCCCCCGCCGGCCCGTCGGGGCGCGGTCGCCGCCGCGATCGCCCGCGCCATCGTCGACGGGCGGGCCCTGCCGGCGTACGACCGCGGCGCCCTGCCCGCTCGGCCGCAACCTGGCCGAGGGCGAGTGGATCCCGGTGTGCCGCAAGGGCCGCGCCGAGTCGGAGACCGTGGCGACCG